>JAWOGM010000033.1:0-21965 GCA_046496795.1 Thermoplasmatota archaeon | reverse complement strand
ATGGCAAGGTTAAGGGTGAAGAACCCGTAACCGTAGCGAAAGCGATTGTCCGCAGGTAACGAGGGACAAGGTGTGCTCGCCTGTAGTCATTACCACGAGACCCGAAGCCAGCCGATCTATGCGTGGCCAGGTTGAAGCCCCATGAAAATGGGGTGGAGGACCGTACCGATACTGATGTGCAAATCGTTCGGATGAGCTGCGTATAGGGGCAAAAGACCAATCTAGACTGGCAATAGCTGGTTCCCCCCGAGACTACTCGTAGGTAGATCTCTGAGGAGATGGATTGCATGGTAGAGCACTAATTGGGCGCTTAGGGGAAGAAATTCCTCGGCATCCTATTAAACTCCGAATGTGCAATCATCGTAGATTCAGGGTAGTGAGGGCATCTGGGGTAATCTTGATGTCCAAAAGGGAAACAACCCAGCCTTATGTTAAGGTCCCAAAGTATTAACTAAGTGTCACAGATAAAGAGCGTTTATAACCAAAAACAGCCAGGAGGTTGGCTTAGAAGCAGCCATCCTTTAAAGAAAGCGTAACAGCTCACTGGTCGAGGTTGTATGCCTCGAAAATGGACGGGGCTAAGTTAATCACCGATACATAAGCATTCCAAATAGGAAATGAGTAGGGGGGCGTCGTGCGTGGGTAGAAGTTTGGCTGTGAAGTCAAGTGGACCGCGTTCGAACGAGAATCCTGGCAAAAGTAGCAGCAAAAGTAGAGTGAGAATCTCTACCACCGAAAGGGCTAGGTTTCCTCGACGATGTTCATCAGTCGAGGGTTAGTCGGTCCTAAGGCAATTCTTAACCGAAATTGTCGAAAGGGAAACAGGCTAATATTCCTGTACTATACAAACATTTGCTCAAAACTTGACGTATCCGGGTAGATTCAGCAGGCTTGTCTGTCTGTCTAAATGTATTAGATTGAGGGAGTACCGTAATGGTGAGAACTTGATCAAAGCATGAGTGGTCTGTCGTTTTTTTGATGGATTGAATTAATCCCAGGTACCCTTGAAAAGAGATTTGAGATGTAGTTTGTATATCCGTACCGAGAACTGACACAGGTGCCCCTAGCTAAGAAGGCTAAGGTGTATCGGCTTAATCCAGGCGAGGGAACTCGGCAAATTAGCCCCGTACCTTCGGTATAAGGGGTGCCTGCTTTGAAGAAAGCAGGTCTCAGTAACTAGGGGGCTCCGACTGTTTAATAAAAACACAGGAGACCGCAAGTCCGAAAGGATGTGTATGGTCGCCGAATCCTGCCCAGTGGCGGTATCTGAAAACCTATTTCAATGGGGCGAAGGACCGCTAAACGGCGGGGGTAACCATGACCCTCTTAAGGTAAGCATAAAAGTTGCCTTAGTAAAATTTGGCTATATGCTGGAATCTCTGAGTATCTCAGACTACTAAAAATTATTAAGAGATAGAGATATAACTTTTAGTGATAATGTTATGAGTGCAGACAACCAGCAGGAAAGGCTATATGCTGAATGGATTGTCGGTTTCGTCGATGGAGAAGGATGTTTCCATGTCGCAATAAATAAAATCAATAAAATGCGACTTGGTTGGCAGGTACTTCCAGAATTTCGTGTAGTCCAAAATGAAAAAGATGTTGTTGTACTTAAAAAATTACAACAATTCTTTGGTTTTGGTTCTGTGACACAGAATCGTAAGGATCTTCATGGGATTAGAATGGAATATCGAGTTCGAGGATTACAAAATTTGAACACACTTATCAAATTTTTTAGAAAACATCCATTACAAACTCCGACGAAACAGAGAAACTTCGAAAGGTTTTATCAAATAATCGATTTGATAAACCAAAAGAAGCATCTTACAAAAGATGGTCTTAATAAAATTGCTGAAATTATTTCAACAATGAACCGACAACCATCATTGAGATATATAGAATCCTCAGAGACTATACGCCAAACACCAAAATTGTTGGTGAAGAGATAGTCCGACCCTCATGGCGACATGAGGAGGTGTACAGAAATGTACTCCCGCCATCTTTACTGATGGTTTGTACCTTTGTGATATAAGGGAAAGTAACAGATGTGAGCGTAATACCTTGCCGCTTAATTGGCGGCTTGCATGAGTGGCTTAACGAGAGCCCTACTGTCCCCGCTTGGAGACCGGTGAAATTGACTTACTGGCGCACAGTCCAGTACCTTCTAGAAGGAAGCGAAGACCCCGTGGAGCTTTACTACAGCCTGTTGTTGTGATACGGTTTTGAATGTGAAGTGTAGGTGGGAGCTGTCGAAGCTTGGACGCTAGTTCAAGTGGAGGCACCAATGGGACACCACCCTTTCATTGCCGTACCACTAACTTGAAAAAGGACACCGATAGGTGGGTAGTTTGGGTGGGGCGCCACACGCTCGAAAAGATATCAAGCGTGCCCAATGGTCACCTCAGAGAGGTCAGAAATCTCTCGTAGAATGCAAGGGTAAAAGGTGGCTTTACACGGATTGGGACAATAACAATCCGTGTTGCGAAAGCAGGGCCTAGCGAACCAATCTACCTCATTTATGGGGGTGATTGATAACAGAAAAGTTACCCCGGGGATAACTGAGTTGTCTTCAGCAAGAGCCCATATCGACCTGAAGGCTTGCTACTTCGATGTCGTCTCTCCGCATCCTGGCGGTGCAGCAGCTGCCAAGGGTGGGGTTGTTCGCCCATTAAAGCGGATCGTGAGATGGGTTTAGACCGTCGTGAGACAGGTTTGTTGCTATCTTCTAGAAGCGTTGATGTTTGAAGGGAAAGGCCCTTTAGTACGAGAGGAACAAGGGCCTGCAGCCTCTAGTTTACCAGTTGTCCGACAGGGCAGTGCTGGGTAGCCACGCTGTAAGGAATAAATGCTGAAAGCATCTAAGCATGAAGTCCACCCTGAGACGAGACATCGTAGAACTCGAATAAAAGATTCGTTTGATAGGGCTAGGGTGTAAGCATGAAGCTTCGGCGACATGTTCAGCCCATAGCTACTAACCGTTCATTTTACTGGCTCAATCGTTAAACAGGTTATGTAGGCATTTCATACTTTAAGGGTAACTGTGGTTTGACGGTCAAAGCGGTGGGGAAACACCCGGTCTCATCCCGAACCCGGCAGTTAAGCCTACCTGCGTAATCTTTTGTACTATGGTGCGAGAGCCCATGGGAAAATTACCCTCTCAGAGGGCTGGAGATTCTAGCCTAGGTGAAGAGCTTCAGTTGACTTCTTCGGAGGTCTTCGGGAGTAAACTTCACTGCTTGAAAGTTAGTTGATCCTGGTACGCTGTCAAACCACCTTTACATTTCCTTATTGTGTTTTTTTCTTGGTAATATTCAGTGAATTTTTTTTCTTTTTAAAAAGTATCAAAATAGAAAGTTATTTGTCTTTATGGTTTGTTTGATGTGTTTATGACAAGTATTATATACTCGTTGTTATTAATATATAATATAGTAATGTAGGGGGATTTACCCGATATACAAGAAGAGGTGATTTAATTTGAAAAAAATTGTGGTATTATTGGTTATGATTTGTTTGATTGTTTCACCATTGGTATCAGTGGGTGTTGGTGAGGAGCAATTAAATGAGAAGGCAAGTGAGAATCAACATAAGAGTACGACTTCTTTTAATGATGTGTTTTTTGACAATGATCCATCAATTGATGTTATTTCTCCTTTACCAGGATATCTGTATTTGTTTCAATTACAGCCTATTGAGATGCCAATTAATAATGCGTTGAATCTTGGGTATTCTGTAGTTGTTGGTCGGAATTTGGTTATTGAAACTGAGTCAGAGCAGGTCAATCATGTTCAATTTGTTGCTAGAGGTAAACTTACTGGTTTGGAGACTATTCGTTGGGATTCGTTGAGTATCGATGGTTTTTCAGCTAATATGGATGTTTCTTCAGGAATTTATGATATTTCTGTTTATGGGTTTGATGAGTTTGAAAATGAGGTATGTGAAAGCTCAACAAAAGTATTGTACATTAAAGTAGGCAGAGATGATTTTGGTATTAGTATTACTACTCGTTTTGATGGTGGGATTGAGATAAATACTCCATTAAGGATTGGGTTAGCAGAGTTTGGATCAATGATAAATACTGGAGAATCCAAGGTTGTTAATGTACCGCTACAAAATAGGGATGATACAACAGTTGAACTACGTTTTGTGCGTACCAAGATTTTAAATGGCGAAAAAAATGTTATTCAAACTAATTTTAATGTTGAAACCTCATGTGACACAAGTAAAGAGTATGAGGTATATCTTAATGTACGGTTTCCTTTTATTTTATTGGATGGCGGTCAACCTTCCTATAGCAATAACCCTTATTTTAACACAAAGGTGGGATATACATCCTATTCAGATCATGGTGAAGGTGTTAATAAGGTGGATTGCACATTTTTCTTTGGGAGAGATAGTCTAAATGATCCAGGTGTATTTCGAATGAGTTTGATTCCTGAGTCCCTTCAGAGCGATACAAAAGTTGTTTTTTTCAATGAATATGTTGGCATTGATAGCTCCAATAATGAGGTATTTAATAGGATGTTTTCTGTTGGTTTTGAACCAGCTACTGAATTAACCATTACAACGATTCCTTCTGAGGCTAAGATTTCGTATGATTTTGGAAAAAGCGCAGGTGTTCCAACAACTATTACTTTTAATGCTGAGGGTGGTGTTTTTGATTCTATTTATCAGAGTTTTAGTATTGATCCATTGCCAGGATATATGAACTTTGATTTAACGCTTCTTGGTGCAAGAGAGTTTTTGTATGAAAGTGATTCATCTTTTGATGTTACCTATACGATTCATTCAAAATATCAGGGGGATTTGATTCGATTTGAGATGGTTGGTCTTCCAACTAGGATTTATGCGTCATGCGGTGTTGATTTAGGTGAGCTTGGTGATTTATCTGTTGCTAGTTTTGCTGAGATTGATATGTCTGATCATGTTGAAAGGATAGCTATGTATATTGGGGATGAACAGGTGCCTTTTGTTTTGTTGAAAAATCTTCCTAAAAGTGTACGTTATGAAGGATTTGTTGATGTTAAGGAGGGTATTGGTAATCTGACTTTTTATCGAGATATTGATGAAGTTCGCGAGATTAGTGTTAATGTTGAATTTTTAAATGTCTCGTTTACTAAGACATTTGAGTTGAAGAATAACTATGTGCGTCTTGCCTGGGATGTTAAGCTTGGATCTGGTGTTGGTGAGATATATATTGAGCGTGATTCTGATAGTCTTATGGCGGTTACAACATCGTTGAGTATTGGTGATTGGACGTTTGGTAAATCTGTTTCTTTGACAAATATTTATACAGGTGTATCATGGGATATTAGTCGGCAGGAACGCCGTGGTCGTATCACCTTTGTTCGTGATTCAAATGGTGGTAGTCCTGTTATTAGTTTTTTCATTTCGCATAATGAGTGGAGTCTTGTTGATACTATTGAGTTGAATAATGAATTTATTGAGGTCTATTGGGATCGTCCCACTGTTGATAGTACGTATGCAGAGATAGGGGTAAATACTGGTGGTAATCAAATATTTTTAAATACGCTTTCGCTTTTTGAAGATGATGTTGAGGTGTTAAGTTTTGGTATTGGCATTCAGATTGGGGATCATTTTCATATCTGTTGGGATAATGATAATGGCGTGATTTCTAATTTCCAGTGGAGTGGTAATATTATTAATCTTCCTCAGCTGTATGTATCCATGAATCTGCCGGGTAGTTTGTTTACTATTCAGGCTGATTTGATTATTGGTACTCAAGGCTCGGTGTCGTTGGAGTTTAATCAGGATGTTGTCGTTAATTTTATTGATGTTGAAACAGAGAAATTCAAGGTTAATGGTCATATTTCATTTTATGGCAATCGCCCTCTTGATATTTCATGGGAGTGGGGCGAGTTAGGATTTTTCGCTGTTAATACATATGGTAAGTCGATTGGTGAAGATTTTTCCTTGAAGTTTTATTGGGATCCTTCAGGGAATTCAAATTATCGATACGGGTTTAATATTTCAGCTCCTACGTTTCTGAATACGTATTTGCATGTCGATTGGTGGAAAGATCCAAACTTGTTTCTTCCACGGTTTTGGGTTATCTGGAATCCATTGCCGTATAATTGGGATCAATGGGAGCGGACGTTGCTGTGGAACTATGAATGGTATGAAGTTCCCTAAGAAGGATAAATACAATAGTTTAGGATAAAATAGCACGGATAGTTGATGATATCGTAATGGGGGAAATATATGAGAAAATATAAAAAGAATAATAATTTTTTTCGAACTTGTGTAGCGATAGCGCTAACATTGCTCATTGTTGCATCATTTGCTCAAGGATTGTTTAAGGATTTTCAGAATAGTAATGGTATTGAGATAGTTGAGCAGCAGGTTAGCATACAACAGGTCTCCAGTAATGGAGGATCAACGTTTACTTGGTTTGATGAATTTATGGATAGTAGTAAAATTGATGGGGCATTATCATCAAATTATATTTTATCTAACGGTAGTATTGTGATGAAAAACACCTATGAATGTTGGGATGTATATGCTGACTGGCAGCGCATGAAGCCAATCATTGTTACTAATTCAGGATCAGAAACTATTGAAAACTATGTTATTGAACTTACCATTGCCTATGATAGTGATATGCAATTAAATTTTAATGATGTTAGATTTACTGATGAAACGGGAACACCACTCACCTATTTTATTGTTGATGTAGAAAATGGTGTTTCTGCTCAGATGCTGGTGCGCATTCCCTTGATTCCTGCTTTTGAGACGACAACGTTGTACATGTTTTATGCTAACCCCTCTGTTGGTAATGAATCAGATAATACTATTTTTACTTGGAATCGGCTTACAAGTGGTGAGGATACTCGTCTGAGTTGGACGTGGCAAACTCAAGGCGCGTGGGATCCTGGTGTTAGCTATGGTGGAGGTAAATTTATTGTTGCCTGGGAGGAAGGTATTGGACCTGCCTATTCTTCTAATCAGAATCATCGTCTTAATCCTCGCCAGATCAGATTGAGATTGTTGGATACTGATGGTGGAAATCCGATTCCTGAGTATCCTTCTGCAATTAATATTAGTACAGCGGGGACAACAAATTATCATGCTGAAAACCCAAAAATTGCATATAGTCCTAGTAGTGATAAATTTTTAGTTGTCTGGGATGAGAATCCAACGCTGTATAAGTGGGGTGTGGGTATAAAAGGTGCATTGATTACTCCTTCAGGGTTTAATTATTGGCCGTTTACCATTGCAACTCCCTTATATTCAGGGTTGCAGTATTATCCTTGTTATGATCCCTGTGTTGCCTATGATGAATTCAGTAATCGGTTTTTTGTTGTCTGGTCTCAATCAGATACCTCGTGGAATTATAATGTCTATGGGAAGTTTTATGGCCCTAACGGTGGTCAGATTGGATCTCAGGTAACTATTGCCTCTGGTTCTTTATCTCAAGTCCAGCCCTGGGTATGTTCTGATAATCAGGGCAACTTTATGGTTGTTTATGAAGAAGGTAATCATCCATCCACTGGGCCTTTTAGTCTGAAAGCTAAAATATTTGACTATACTGGAGTACAAGTTGGTAGTACCATTCATATTGCAACAGGCACCTCTTCAACAGATAACCTGTTTCCTCATGTATCTTTTAATGAGGTGTCAAATAAGTATCTGGTTACCTGGAATACGGGTAAAGCAAGTAACAATAATTTTAATGGACTAATTTATGGTATGCTTATTAATCAAAACGGTGTCCCAGAAGGAAGTTTTATTATTCAATCGGGTACCATGTATAAGGTTGCAACAAGTGTGCCCTATCTTGGAAGCCGGTTTTTTGTTTCCTATGACAGTGGTTTTTGGGATCTTAATCATATATGGGGTCAGTTGGTTAATTCAGACGGCATTAAAGTTTCTAATCGACCGCAACTTTCTGAGAATCTCCCTTTCAATAAAGAATGGGCACGTAGTGTAGCAGGAGAGGGCAATATTTTTGTTGCCTGGGAGGATGACCGTCTTGACTTTAATACCCCGCCAACAGAGATACGAGGAAGTATTTGGACATGTCCTCAGAGCACAGAGTCATCAGATATTTCTTACTCGTATGGAAATGAAATTACTCGTGTATTACAAGCAGCAGTTGTTTCTGTTGTTATTGAACCTGAGGATTTCATAGAATGGATTAATTTTTCGGTGAGTGCAACCTATGTATCAGGTGCAACACTAAAGTTTAATATTCTTGATGAAAATGCTACCATAATTTTACTTGAGGATATCAGTTCAGGGGAGGATTTATCCTTAATTGAGAATGCCTCTATTCGTTTGCAGGCATTATTTAGTCGGCCTAAACCAACTGTTACACCAGTTCTTGATTCATGGTCTGTTAAAGCGTTGATTGGCTCAGATATTCAACCACCTTGGACAGAGATTTTTATGGATCCTGTAGCTCCTGATGGCCAGAATGGATGGTATATCAGTCCAATTGAGATAGGTTTTGTGGCATATGATAATGATACAAGCCCTGAGAATGTGACTACCTACTATCGGATTAATGCTGGTTCTGTGTTGGAATATGAGCCAGGGTCAATAATTGTTTTATCAACAGAAGGGGCAAATAATAGTATTGAGTATTGGTCTATTGATAGTGCTGGTAATGAGGAACTGCCTCATAATCTGATAGGAAATATTTCCATTGACCTTACCGCTCCCTTTGTCACGCTATACGGTCTAGAGGATATTGTATCCCCCGGAATTGTTAGTATTAATGGTTCAGCAACAGAGTATCTCTCAGGTTCTGGTATTGATAGAATACTTATCAGGATTAATGGTGAGTTGGCAGTAACAGTTAATGGATCTGGTGAAAATTCGGTTGATTTTCTATGGGAGTTTACCGCAGAAATTGGAGAAGTGTATACCATTGCTGTTGAAGTCTATGATATTGCGGGTAATTATATTGTTGAACGTAAGACAGTGACTTGTTCTGAACGGGGGATCTATGAGATTGGATATATTTATTTGTTTGATAACCCAAAGATTGGGCCTATTGAGCTGTTGCGTAGTCTTGAACTTGCTGCTGCGGTGCAGTATGAAGGGTTATATGTTTTATGTTCTGATGTTCATCCGAATGCATCAACGGTGAAGTTTGTTGCAAAACAGCAGTTTATGGAGTACGAGTTTTATGTCTGGGATACCAATCTTTCTGATGGATGTTCTGCAGTATTAAATCTTCCTATGCTAGGGTTGTATGAAATTAGTGCCCATGTCTATGATGAGGATAATGTCTTACTTCAACAAATCCAGATTATTAAAAGGATGGCTGTTCTTATTTTATAAAGAAAAGAGACGCCCCGGCCGGAATTTGAATCCGAGTCCCAAGCTCGACAGGCTTGGATGATAGGCCACTACACCACCAGGGCAGTAGGATGTTTTTAAGCAGGGTAATTATTTCCCTTTCTTTAATCTTTTGGAGGTATTTAATGTAGTTTATAAATAATTTGTAAGATATTAGCCATTGTTTTATCTATTATTTATGTTTGATTACTAAAAAATTTTTGTATATTGTTATTTTATCCATCCTATTCCAATTTGAACATAGATATAGTAATATTTTAGGTAAAGAAATATTGGTCTTCCATCTTTTTTGGATAATCTAACGTATGATTCCCCTGTTTCAAAGTTTACATTGTTTTCAAGCATTGTATGTAGTGATTCATACCATGCAGTGGGGTACTGTGTTGAGATATTAAGAAAATTAATTCCGATTCCCTCAAAAATTTCTAAATCTCCTTCTGACCAGTTTGTTCTAATAAAACATTTTCCTACACCTGAAGTGATATCTTTTCCTGCAACTCCAATAAAAATAGGTAGGTCAAAAAAAATTTTGATGGTTGAACCGTTTTCTATTCGTATAGATGGATCAACTCTCATAACAGCATTTCCATCAGGTTGTTTTACGATTATTCCTCCACCTTCCAGTATATAGCTTTGTTCAACAAAATAAACATTTGATGCTTCATATTTGATTGATGTTAAATCATATTGATAGGCTCCGTTGTCTATGTCAATGTATGATCCTGGTAATTGATCAACACTTACTGTTCCTGTTGATCCTGCTGTGATAAAATAGGGCAATGGTTCACTTGACAGAGTAAGCATTGTTGAAAATGGTGCTGTTGCTTTTGTTATTGATTGCATCTCAATAAAAGATTTTAATGTAGAGAATTGATTGGATACTTGATCCATATGATCTGCTTCTCGTTGTTCCATTATAGTTGGGATATATTGGAGTTGTATGATTGAAATTACTATGGCGACTAGACCAACTAGTAGTAATGCTTCTATAACACCTGCAACTGCAAGATTTTTATTGGTATTTTTTCTTTTTTTCATCTCTCCAAGCCCATTTTGTATATACTATGTGTTAGACTTATATTTTTTCTTTGTCTGCAATATATAGTTGTATCTTTTTTTTATTTTCGTTTAATTAATGATATAAAATATCCCATGATACAAAGTATAATTGCAAAGGGGATAATAAGAACAAGTGGGGTTGAAAGTTCAAAATCTAATATTTTTGACGATGATTCACTATCTAGTTGATGTTGTAATGATTCATATATTACTACTGTTGTTGTATCTGTTGAGAGATTGCCAGTCGTATCCTGAACTGTTAGTGTTACTATGTATGTTCCTGTTGAGTTAAATGTATGGCTTACTGTTTTTCCTGTAGTTGTTTCTCCATCTCCAAAATCCCAGCTGTATTGATATATTTCACCGTTGGTTTTGTAACTTTTTGAGGCGTTAAACAAAATTTCTGTTTGTATTACGCCACTGTAAGGTCCTCCAGCATTGGCGATGAGTTTTGTAGATAGGGGATTATCTGGACTTTCTATAATGAGTTTTTTTGTAGCATGTGTTGACCATTGATTTTTATCATTTTTTACTTGGAAATAAATAGTATGTGTGCCTGCGGATAGAGTTGATATACTGATGTTTTCACTGTCTCCTATGATCCCATCTATACTTGAGACCCATTTCCATTCGATGATGCTGCCTTGTTCATCTATTCCATGTCCTTTTAAGAGTACTGGTTTTGTATATACTGCAGGGTTTGGTGTTATTGAGTCAATCACGGCAAGTAGTTGTGGGTCTTGTATTTCGTTTTCATGTTCTTGTATTTGTATGGTTGCTGTTTTTTCTGCTGACCAATCCTTGCCATCATAGACTTTAAAATATATTATATGAGTTCCTATTGAAAGAGAGGTCGTGGTAAATGTTGCTTTTGTGCTCAGTTGGCCATCTCTGTTTGATCTCCATTTATATGCTGTTATTGTGTCGCCATCAGCATCAAAACCTGATCCTTTGAACCTAATTTGTTGGTTATAGAATGCTGTTGATGGACTAATTGAGATAATGGTTGCTACTGGTGGTTGATTACCTGCTGATTGAAATTTTCCTGTGGGATAGTTATCAATGATTCCATTTTTTTGATAGGGCGTATCGCCTATTCCATTGTTATTTGTATCATATCCTTCGTAGTCACTCCACCAATTACCTAATGATCCATCATCCCATTGGTTGTTTGTTCCTTGATCGTAGGCGTTTTCTACGTTATAGAGATAGTTTTGGCTTAATAAAGTTGATGAGGTTGAGGTTTCCAGGAATATTCCATAGGATCCTTGAGTGTTTGTTATAGTATTTCCAATTATTTGTGATTGAGTTATTGTTGATGAACCTCCTGCTCCTAATCGAATTCCTTGATGATTATCGGTTAATGTATTTTGATTTATTATATTATTATTTCCTCTTACAATTGAGATACCTCTATCTATTGCATTATAGATTGTGTTTGATGATATGGTATTTGATGATCCTCGTATAGAGATACCCCAATACGCATCGGTGATATGGCAATTGCTAATAGTACAATCTGAAACGTCTACTAATTGTCCAGTGGTTGTTTTTCCTAAAAATATTCCATGATGGTTATTGGCAGATCCTGAAGGGTTTTTTATTTCAAATCCATTGATATGTACATTATTTACTGATACTTCAATGGTTGACTTACTTGGGTTTTGCCCAATTATTATAGGTTTAGAACCACTTTGATTTTTTTGTAGAGTGAGGGATTTATAAACATTAATATTTTCATGATATGTTCCAGTATTAACGATAATTGTGCCATATTCAGCTACTTGTTCTATTGCGTTTTGTATAGTATTTATAGGACCCATTGGGTCAACGTATACGAGAGGTGAGCTGCCACCAGGTGGTGTTTCTGCGTTGACGATGTTGAGTAATGAGCTAAGAAAAAGAAGGCTTAAAATCCAAATTATTTTTTTCTTTTTACGAAATAGTTTCATTTCATCCCATCTCTCATTTTATTTACTTTAGTCTCGTTTTTCACGAATTGGGTCAAAGAATAAAAACAGATCTATTTGGTTTTTGAAATCAAGATATCCTCCAATCTCCATTCCATATAGCATCATGGTTTCATTAAATAATTCGAATAGGTCGGTGACATTATGACCAAGTGTTATGTTTTCTGCCATACTTTTTAAATATTTACTGGCGTTATATCGTAGAAGTGTAATTGTCATTCCTGAGTCGGCAAATTTTTGGTAATAATCAAGAATTTCCATGTATCTATGGTCATCGGTAAATGATAATGCTCTTTGGAATAAGGGTTTAGATTCGTTGAATGAATCGTAGGAGATTAAATATTTGTCCATTGCAACCGTACAATTTTCTGCACAATATAGTAGATTGGTATTGTTTTCTTGTTGTAATCCTGTGTTATACCAAAATAAGGCAAAATCAAAATAATAATTACTGATCTCGCGTTGTTCCCGTGCTCTGTCCATAATTAATGATCCTTGAAGAAAATTGTCAGTAAAGTTTTGGTTTCTACTTGTAATATCAGTAATTTCTGTTTTATGTTCTATAGTTAATGTGTCAATTTGTGATCTTCTATTGATATCTGCAATAAAGTATGTTATTATGACTATTCCAATCATAATAGCGATAAGCATCACCATCATATTTCTGTCGAAGAGTTTTGCCATTTTTTTCACCATCTACTATTTTTTTTATGTATTATTATTGTTGTTTTTATAGTCATGTATTATTGAGTTATTTAAAGAGGTTGAAGATATAAGATATGTTCATCAAAGAATAACATGGGACATACGAGGGGAGTATCTGTGGAGTACCAGGCAATTGTTGAAAGTTGTGAGAAAGGTATCGAGCTATAGCCTGCATCTGTTTTCATTGCTATAAAATTATTATTACGATAAAGCTCATAGATTAGAGAATTATCATGTTGCATGGTTATATTTAGTTTGTACCAATCATTGTATAAATATCCGTTATCTTCAGGATTATCGCTTTTTATTTGCGTCCACATTCCAGCGCTATTCATATAGTATAGTGTGGCAATATATTCTTGCATACCATCCACTGTATCGTTTTGATAGTCGAATTTTAATCTTGCTATGATTTGGTTGTGTTCGTTTGTAAAATCAAGATAAAGTTTGTATGGTTCAATTGTATTGCCGCAGGTAAACATCACTTCCCATGAAGATACTTGAGCATTGAGTGGCAATAGATCATAAGTCCAGTATTGGGTATTGGAAACTGATCGCAGTTTTATTTTAAAGGATCGATATCTTGAGTAATGATAGCTGTTAGCTACAGCAAATATTCCAATATCATGGATTGTAGAGGTTTCAAACCATTGATGATTATCAAATGATTCTACAGCTTTTCCTCCAGCTGCATCAGAAAATACTTCAATGAGTTTTTCTGGCGGTGTTAGTACATAAACATAAAGAATTGTTGGTTGATGATTTCCTGGAACTGTTGGATCATCAGTTAGCTCAGTATCTGTATTGTGACCTGTGGAGTTTTTATCCCAGTAGATAACACCTTGATTAAAGATTTCTGCTTTATTGGGCAATCCTTGATCGATGAGGACATTGAATTCTATTTTTACACTACTTTCTGCAGGTATTTCTCCATTCCATACAACTCTATTCTCACTTGATACATATTCAGCTGTACCTGATGTTGCGGTAACTGACTCTGGGACATAGGTGGTATTTTCAGGGATTAAATCTACAAATTCGGGTCCGTCAAGATCTAGTTGTGCTTTTGTTCCAATGTTACTTAATGTGATGGTGTATCTTATTTCATCACCACATTCAACGTCTCCACCATTGAGATCTGTTGCAGTTTTTCTTCCGATCATCTCGGTTCTTTTTTCATCGGTGAAATCCAGATTATCAATAAATACAGCGCTATCAAATTGATTATCACCGGTATCAACGATATCAAATGTAATAGTTATTATTTCTCCAGGTGACACGGGATGTTGTCTAGATATTAGTGCTGTTGCTCCTGCATCCGGTGCATTATTTGGGGTTCTTGTGACAAGGTTAACCCCATCATAGGGATTACCGTTTACTGCATAGATGTCAAATCCTGTTCCGGTAATATCATTGGAGTCTAAAACAAAGTCACCACCATTGACATCGATAATATATTGTGATATTCCCATACTTGGTGAATCAACTGTCGCTGTGAATTTATCATTATATTGACTGTTTAAATATTCAGGATATTCAGAAGTTAAAAATTGTACATCATAGGAGATTTGATGCATGAATAAAGGAACCTGTAGTGTTATTGTTAATGTTGCTTGATCTCGGGGTAAATCGTATTTACCGTTAAAAAAGGTACCTCGTTCACAACCTTGATCTAATTCATCTGTTGTACATATTGATGTACCAGCTGTACCTGTGCTTAATATAACAAATTTTGATCCAATGGTGGGAAAATCTCCTTTAGAGGTAGATATAACTGCCCCTTGCCGAGTCCCGTGTGGATCTGTATCACTATAGGAAGAACTGATATAGCTTGAACTATTGGCAAGAATTGCCATTGCCATATCATAGGCTTTTTGTTGGTTTGCTTGTGCTTCTAATACTAGTGGACTTGATATAAATAACGTTAAAATTACTAGAGTGCTTATTATTAGGCTTTTTATTTTTTTATTGTTCATTTTTTTTATCCTCCTTAATAATTTCTTATTGTTATTATATTTGTCTCAATAAGGGCATAATCTTTTTGCCCGTCATTTGGAGTAATAAAACATTGCCATTGATCATGTAGGTTTGTTTCTGAGGCTACAATGACATAAATTCCTTTCATTCCTGTCTCAGATTGTTTTTTTGTTTGTAGATAGTTTTGATAGATTTGTTCTTCTGATAATTCATGGCTATAGATTTTTATCTCATCAATGAACCCGTGATAATTTGATCCTCCTGGTTTATTACCTGTTATTGTTAAATCATCAATCATGACATATCGAGATGAGGATGATGTCGACCAGCGGAATTGTAATATTAGATCATCTATTGAGTCTGGTATTGAAGTAGTAATGCAAGTCCAATCACTTTGCCCTGTTCCAATATTTATGTTAGTTAAATTAAAAACTGGTATCCAGTCTGAGCCTTCTTTGTAGAATAATCCAAAACTATCATCATTGGTTGTATCTTTATAACTATACCAGATACTGACTTCTACATTGTTATATCCTGCAAGGCTGATTGCAGTTCTATTAAAATATGCATATTCTGGTTGAAAATCTCCTGATCCTGCTAGTGAATATGATCCGCTGTGAGGAGTTGCTGTTTGAGAGGATATTAAATCGATCTCGTAATCGACTCGAGTTCCAGAGGTAACGTTAACATATATATGATCAATGTAAATGTTTCTGTTTGTGGACCCGGTCTGGGATCGTAACACAAAACGAGCGCCATTGGTAAATGGATAATTGATATTATCTATAGTTACTATTGAGTGATAGAATTGACTGTTTGAATATCCTTGTCCTATTGTGAAGGATTCAACGTGATGTGCGGTTGAACCATCATAGTATAATACTTGGAGTTGTTCATTTGTTTGTAGATTTACTGCTTTCCAGTGAAAATCTATACTCATCTCTGTGTAGGATCCTGATTGGGCAGGGATCATATAGGTATATGTTGATGATGACCATCCTCTATTCCATCGTAAGCGAACGGAATTGGTGCCCTCATAGGCATGTGCCCCTGAGGTATCTATAGAACTATACCATCCTCCAGATATCCAGTTTCCCCAGCCTGATTCAAAGTTATCATAATAATAGGTTTCCCATTGAAGACTTACTTCTCCACCACCCCATGTTTCTTCATCTTCCTTCCATTGGTTAAGCTCTTGTGTTGTTTCAAAACTTGTTGAAAAAATTTCTTCTTGGCTTGCTCCATCTCCTTTTCCAATAAATCCGCTTGCAGGGTTTCCATCACCTAGTAATGACCCAGTACTGTGTGCTTGCTCTGAACCATCAATTTCTCCATCGACATAAATTTTACTAATACCGGTTTGATGATTGTAGGATGCTGCAATATGACGCCATTCTCCATCGTTAACGGGAATTGATCCTAAAAGGTCGTTGATTTGCTCATTGGCATGTGTGCTTAGAAGTGGTTTTCCATTTGATAGAACGAGTTCAAAGCATTTTCCATGGTTAAAGGATATGATTGATGATGATTGTTGGGTTGATTTTATCCATGTTTCAAGGGTAAATGACCCGATATAGGGACTTGAAAAAATTGATGGTAATGATATGTGGCCTGTTTGGTTAAAATAATATGATCCCCCTATGATTCCATTGGGAGCCCAGCTAATATTATATGGTTGCCCATGATAGTTATTGCCTGAATAATCTTTTAAGAGATTTATATTATCTACGTCAAATGCATAGATGAGTTTGGCGAAGGGATTACCGTTTTTTGTCCAGTTGTAGATGTAGGTTTGTGTTGTTTGATTAGTTTTTTGTGGATCTGCGTAACAGATAATATCTTCATCAACAGTGTTTGTTTTAAGGGATGTAACAATAAAAGGATATAATGGATTTATTTGATATCCTTGAGTTGGTTTTAAGAGGATTCCATCAAAAACGACAGTGTTGCTTCCATCTTGTTTTTTTGTGTATACGCTGAGGCTTATGCTATTATGTTCATCATAAAGCATGGAGCTTATTGGTCCGATTTTATCCCCGATACTAAAAAGAGTGTTAGGAGGATTTTCTGTATAAAAAGTTCCATTTATATATACTTCGTAGTTATGAAGAGTGTCGCCTCCTACGTGTTCTATGATGATGTTGCCATGTTCGGTGACATATCCTCGTAGAAGAACGTTTGGTTCAGGCGTTGGGAGAGGAACTGGGAGCATTTGATTATATATTGCTACAGCTGCAGCTACTGCTATGAAAACTAGTAGTATGCCCCCTATTACTTCTGAGACTGCATAAGGATTTTTTTGTAGAATACGGATTGTCATCTCTCCTAACCTGTTAGCTATTTTTGTCTTTGTTAATATTTAAACCTTTTCTGACATTTTTACGTTTTGACAGTTTAAAAAAATATTTTAAAAGTGATAAAGGAGACAAGTACTAAAATGAAGGCTTGCCTAACTCCTGATGAGAGACTACCTTCCATCATATAGCCTCCAAGTAGTCCTCCACCAATGCTTTGTACAAATACAAAAGAAAAAAACATGTTGGTGACAGCTGTTGGATCTATAACTGCGATTCGCATATTTCCAATAGCTTTTCCACTCATTTGGTCTCCAAGATTATAGATTGCTTGAAATATTGTCGTGTTTATGACAATAATTACTGCAAGAAAGACAAAAAAGCTGATGAAGATGACCATACTATACATTGACATTTCTATTCGTCGTTGTTGTTCTACTCGTACTATTTGATCGATTTCTTTTGCTGCTGCATTAAATACCGCTGAGGCGTTTCCTCCAATTTCTAAGGCTTTGTTTATGGTTATTGCTAGTCGTTTTGTTTCGTTTGTGTTAATTCGTTTGGCAAAATTGGTTAATGCTTCATTAATGGGTATTCCCCATGATAGTTGTGATACCATAGTTTTGAGTTCGGGTGTTAGTGCTCCGTATTCTCCTTGGGATGCAACACGTAGGGAATCATAGATGTTCATTCCAGATGCTGATGAGTTTGCGATATCTCGTAGAAAGTCTGGAAGTCTTTCCTGTATGGCCTTTTTTTGTTTTTCTTTACGATGAGTATAAAATCCTAGTGGTCCAATGCAGGTGAGTACTCCAAAGACAAGAAAATCAGTCCAGGTTAGAATATTTTTTAGGATGATTGGTGATCCGATGAGTGAGAAAAATGCGAGTATGAAAAAGAGGGTTGATATTGCTATGCAAGATCCTAGTATTATTTCTTCATTTATGTCTTTTCCATATTTTGTATTGATATTAAATTTTTTTTGTATTTTTATTTTTTTTATATGTCTTCACCCATCCCTGATTTCATCATGACATAAAATCCTGCATAAGCCATGGGCAGTATCATAAAGGCTATGATATATAAGAAATCAAATGATATTCCTCCGCTGGTAAGTCCCATAATAGTTATGATGATGAGTAAAAATAAGGGGAATGCAATAACCGTGGTTACAAAGCTTTCTGCCATGACGGCGAGTGAATCTAAATTTTTTTTTCTTTCTTCTAGGTCTTCATGCATGTATCTTTGGACACATCGATCAAAATAGGGGCCTAGCTCGCTTCCTGATTGAATAACTCCAATTATTCCTTGGATGAAGTCTTTCCATTTTTTTGATGGCGAAATGATTATGGCGTTATGTAAAGCTGTGATTGCGTCAATGCCCATTAATTCTATTTCGGTGGTTATTTTTTTTGCTTCTTTTTGTACTTCTCCATAGAGTTCGATGCTTGAGAGTGTTCCAAATATTTCTGAGGGTGAGATTCCAGCGACTGACATGGTATTAATAAAGTTTGTTATGGTATCAGGGGCTGGTAGAGGCGGTTCGTGTGGTGCGACAGGCTCACCCCGCTGTTCCGGTGGTGGTCGGCGGAATATATGCTACGCTTATGCCGCAGCACTGTCGCACTGTAACAGGAGCCGATGAGGTAGTTATCGGTGAGGGGCTGTCTCAACTACCGGGACTGCTTGAAAAGTATCAACTGACTGTACCAAAGGCACCGGACTCGAACAGCGCTGTGGTACCGACTCTGTTCGGGGGGCGGGAAACCTGGGGAGATGCCGGGGTTGTCAGATTAAATCTTGGCTGTCCGTATCGCTGTACCTATTGCGCATCAGCCATCATTGAACCACGTTTTCTGCCCGGTGAGTATCATCAGGTATGGGAACAGATTCTTTATATGCACCGGAACTTCGGGACGGTGCACTTTGCCTTTTATGATGATGCCTTGCTGGTACACAAGGAAAAACTGCTGCTGCCCTTGCTTGAACTGATAATCCGCTCTAAGCTTCCACTTCGCTTCTACACCCCTAATGCGGTGCACATGCACTTTATTGACCGGGAGACAGCAAGGCTGATGCGAGCTGCCGGTTTCCAGGAGGTTCGAATAGGCTATGAATCGGCGGATGAACAGTTTCACCGCCGGCAGGATGGAAAATATACTCCCGATGAAGTTCCCAGCGCTTTAGAGGCCCTCAAAGCGGCCGGGTTTCCAAAGGAATCCATCATTCTGTATGTCCTGGCAGGGCTTCCGCGGCAAAGGGCTTCTGAGGTGGAAGCTACTCTTTTGGAAGTAGAGCCTTTTGGGGTTCGAGTATCTATAGCCGAATATTCTCCTGTACCCCGAACCGCCCTTTGGCAGAATAGTGTAGCCGCTGCCCGTTTCCCGATCGAGGAGGAACCTCTGTACCACAATAACTCCTTCTTTCCGATGGAATGGGAAGGGTTTACCCGCCGGCAGTTGGAAGCCCTGAAGCGGATGACTTTGAAATAAGTGACTTTAATCTGCGATTGCTGACGCTATGCGCTATAGTGTTTTTATGTTATTATCTATTGCATAGTTTACTGAAATAGAGGGTTTTCCGTGTACATACCAACCGATAGAGTCTTTATTCGAAATACGGCTTCCTGTCTGCTTTTTTTTGCACTCTTATCCCCATTGTGGGGGCAGAATAATGAACAGAGTTACCAACGCCTGCGTCCTGATGCACAGATAAGTGCGTCAGTTCCGCTTTCCAACGAGGGATGGGGTTATAAAACCTTTACCTTCGAAGTCAAACCGGATATCTTTGCAGTTCGGCTGGCTCTTTCCGAGGCTCCCGCCGATTTGGATTTGTATATCAAGCATAATGAAGAGATTCAAAGTTATGATTCTGTAGATACATATAGTGATTCCCATGACTATAACGAAGTGCTCTTTCTGTCTAGCCTTTCCGACCCCCCTTTGCAGGAAGGAAAATATTATATAGACGTTGTTTATCCGCAAGAATCCCTGCCCTTTCATAAATGGAATCGATTACAGGAAGTTCCCTTCAAAATAGAGCTTGAAACAATATCCGCCGACCGGCATATTCGCCTTGAGCCCGGCACACCGGTCGAAGGTGAACCACTCCCCAATAATGGTATGGCGGCTACCTATTCGATTGAAATTCCGGAAGGATTAACCAACCTTCGGGTTGATTTATTTGATACAAAAGCCGATCTTGATCTGCTGGTTGGGTATGAACAGCCGGTTCTCACCCGTAAGAATGCCGATTATCTGCGAGAGAGTCTGATTGGCCGTGAAAGTATTGTATTGGATGGGTCCGAGGATGAGCCGGAACTGCCCTCTGGAACTTACTATATTACGGTCTTCGATGCGGTGTCGGACGCCAGGGCGGAGGAGTTCAGTTTACAGGTAAGTTTCCAGAGCGAACCACCGGACCAGCTGCTGTCTATCCCCCGTTTCCCTCGCAGTGATGATGAGCTTCGGCAAGCTTTTTTTTCAACTGTAGAGGTTATAGGAGAAGCCGGACGGGGTTCAGGTTGTCTGGTATCAAAGGGTGGTTTTTTATTAACTAATTGGCATGTGTTGCGCGGTTTTGATGGGGCTGCCTCGGAGGATATTTATGTTGCAGTTTCCTTCTCTCAGCAGGCGCCGCCCCAGGAGTTGTTCAAGGCCGAGCTCATCGAATACGACGAAAAAACCGATCTTGCGCTGTTGCGGATTGAATCAGGTTTGTATGATCAGCCCTTGCCCCGCGATTATGAGTTTCCCTTCTTTACCCTTGCTGATACTGATCTGCTGCAGTTAGGTCAGCCATTGTCTTTCATCGGCTACCCAAAAGGCGGCGGCAGTGGTTCCAGGGTCACTGTTTCCTTAACACGCGGTATTGTCAGCGGCTTTGACCAGGGAGCTGATGATTTTTTAATAAAAACAGATGCTGTGCTTACTCCAGGAAATTCCGGTGGAGCGGCAATCAACGCCTATTACGAGTTAGTTGGTCTGCCTACTTTTACTATGGGCGAAAAAAACTCGCCTATGGGTTTTATTCGGCCCGTAAGCGAGATTCCCAGCGAGTGGCTTGAACAAATTACTCGTCGTAGAAGCTTCTAATCTGATCCTTTACCTCGTTCAGCGCACCCTGATACTGCTGTTCAAGTTGTTGCATATGGCGCTGCAGCAGCTGAGCATATTCAGGGTCCTGTTCCGGCTTTAGTTCGATTTCATATCCGTATTGACGGGTAAGGTTCTGCTGCTTCTGCCGCAGCTGTGGTTCATACTGCTGCTTTACCTGTTCAGTCAATTGTTCGCGATGCTGTAGGTATTGAGTAAAAAATTGTGAAATCTGCTGCAGAACTGAAGAGAGCTGACTATCCTTCCCGACTAACGCTTTTAACCCCTTCTCTACATAGTTAAGACGTTCTTGAAAATTTTCATCCCGCGGCAAGCTAATGTGCGAGAGGAGTATTTCGACTGCAGAGCTTTCAACGGTATTCCGCTCGTCTCCCTTATACTCCTTAATCGCTTTTTGCAGATTCTTTGGTTCCGGTGTATCTGAATTCATATAGTCTGAAGCGATTTTCTGACCGATCTTCTTCAATTCATTTTTCCGAACGGCAGTTTTATCGCTTTTAATATCGGCAGTCCTCTCCATA
>JAWOGM010000067.1:0-4741 GCA_046496795.1 Thermoplasmatota archaeon | reverse complement strand
ATTCATCTATCCTCACTAGCTTAATCGTATCACCTCCACCCTTATAAATATAATCATTTTTTTAACAACAAATAGTACAATTATGCCACTAACTCTGTCATTGCAAACGGAAAACTCACTTGATAATTATACCAATTAAACACGTTACAATATCCTATCTTCACATTGAAAGTATTCAATTCTATCATACCTTTTAGGTAAAGCTTTCTCGATATGCTCATGATAAGTGCTATTTCTAAATGGCTTTATATCCATTCTAGCTCAAGTCTACCATTAATATAACAAATTATGAGTTAAGTGTTAAGATTTCAATTGGAATACTATGAGCAAATACTATGTTGCCCTCATCATCAAAATCTCCTTCCAAATATAATGACCATATATGATGATATTTACTCTTGATGTCTTTAGGTGAGACAAATACTTTGATGTCTCGAAAATCTGGATACTTTTCTTCTTCTACAAGCCGATGAACCGCCCATTCCACATCCCAACGAGTATTAGGTGACCAATCCCCAATCTGTTTTTCGAATGCTTCTGTAAGGTTTTCATCATAGATATACCCTGTTATTGGAAGTGTTTCAATCTCATTTATATCTTTCTCAATTAAATGTTCTATTTTATCTTCCCATTCTTCACCATAGGCTAAATAATATGCTTCTTCCAATACTGGAGAAACGCCGCCCCATCCACCTAGATGGAAGTTTGCCCAATCGTTAAAATCATATGGTTCACCGTTTTGACCATCAGAATAGTCTATCATCCTTTGTGTATATGCGTAATTCATCACACTTCTGTACTGTCCATATGTTTGCCTAAAAGCTCTTCCTTGAAGTATATCAAAAGCTGCGCCACCATTGCGATTATAACCTACGTTATCTACTCCTTCAAAGTAATCATTAACTATTCCACCAAAATGTCCAAGTTCATGTAATACTAATCCTCCTTGGCCTATTCTTACCCCTCGTGGTGTTGGGCCTCTGCCATAACCAATCCAAGCATGTAAATGTTTTAGTGGTGCAAAAATATCAAAGGGTATATCCCAAACGTAGATAGTGTCATAGACATTTCCTACTGCAGGATGTTGATACCCACCACCCACGCGATAACCCAAGAGAAGATATATGAAGGATCCTTTCCGTTCATCAGGGAAATAATTGTTATAATACTGAAGTATCATCCCCGAATCCTGTGATAATGTCTCAACAGCTGGAACGATTTGCCCGCCACCGTTAAGTGGAGTGTTAGGCCACCCATCATCAAAAAATGCTTTTATGTTATGCTGTGCGAATCGTTCAATAAGACCTTGTTTTGTTTCTTCATAAAAAATAATTGGAGGATCAGGAAGGAATTTCCGGGTTCTTTCCATAAAATTTACTTCAACATAAAGATTTTCAATAAACGGGTCGGCAAAATATTTTTCAAGTTCATACTCTCGAACATTTGAAAGACTATCCATATCTGCGTCTAGATTATTATGATCATCCCAAGTGAAAGGATCATAACCCCATCTCCACTCCCATTCAGCAGGTATTCCATCACCGTCTAAATCCTTATTAGAGTAATCAATCGACGGGTCAAGTCCAAGTATATTCACTTTTGCCCAATAGGGAATCTTATCATTAATTGGACTAGTTTGATACATATTAAACCATATTTCAAAGGTGTCGCCAAGATAATATCCATATCCATCAGAGTCGCTGAAATAGTCATCACCAGTCCATCGACCGGTAAGATAACAATAGGTCACCGTAAAAGAATCCTTCTCTACATCTCTTGTCCGCAGACCTAATAACCCAATTGGTTCTCGCTCAATAATGGTGAGAGTGACTTGTGATGTTTCTTGTTCTTGCCGGGCAGTTCTTACGATTTTATTTTCCTGAAAAATACTGTCCCATGTATTGAACAATATTTCAGTATAATCTCCATGCTGCCCAACAATATTGCTTTCATATTTCATTTCATCAATTTCTGAAATAAAATAAAATTCCGGTTTTGCGCTCCATGCAAGACCTGGTGTCAATAGTTTATCCAGTAACCCTCTATGTCTAATTCGTATTACCTCAAGAATAAGACCCTGATTTGAATATGGACTAATCCGGTCATCAACAATATCGATGTAATCCAGTAAACCCTCTCGTTCCAATTCAGCATATGTTTTAGTTATTAACTGCGTAATTGGAACAGTAGGTTTTGGCTCTTTAATTATTTCTTTTACTTCATCAACAGTAAAAACACTGTAGAGTAAAACACTTCCTAATAAAATGATTACAAAAACAACTGCGATAAGTATATGCATATTTTTCTTGTTAAGTTTCTTCATTTAGTTTTCCCCCAATTTTTTTACAATTTTTGTAATCACCTACTCTTTTCATATTCATTTATCTAAATACATATATATTTTTTCTGATAGTTAATGTTTTCTGTTTAATATCCAATTAATTTCGATGTTGTTTTTTTTGTTTTATATTCCAATTTTTCCTTTCCAAAGCCCATGAACCATAATCAATTCCAAGTTGTGGTAATGCCCCTCAACGATGAGCGACCACTCGGAATAATACGTTGGACCGAGATCAGGTTTTGCATATACACGAACATTACGCTCTTTTTTATTAGAAACGTTTTCATCAACATACACCCTCAAATCAAAATGAGGCGTGAAAACAAAGATTAATTCCTTTAATTCATCAGCATATTCTAAAGTTAGATTTTGATCAAAAGTATACCCCTTGCTTGATATAGGTGGGATATCGAGATCTATAGGTGCATTTATAAAATTCTGAGCTATTTCCCAACCAGATATCTCCTCAAAATTTTCATCAAAGTACATCGTTGGATCTTCTGCTGCATTTCCCTCTATAGTGAAGAAAGGAAGATACATATGGCCCCAATCATTCTGATCATATGGTGGTCCATTATGTCCATCTGAATATCCAACTATCTTATAATCTGAAGCATACAGATAGTTCATGGAACTTTCATAATCAACCCAAACGTCAACGGCAGAAGAACTTGCAATAGGGTTCAAAAGTCCGTATCTTAAATTTCTTAAGAAATTAACAAAATAATTCCCTTCAAAAAGCGTATAATTATCGATACCTTGAAAACTCCATGGAAGTAAGCCAGAGGTATGACCAAGTTCATGCATAACCTGAGAAGCAAGGCTAAGAATTCTTGTACGAGGAGTAAATATACCGTAATTTACAAAAAATCTCCATGGGCTAATTGTAGTGCCTATAATCATTGTATCAACTCTGTTCAATTGAGAAGGATATGCGTGCCCGCCACCGTCACAAATGACTAAATAACGAAAGATTCCTTTACGTTCATCTGGAAAATGATGTCTATAATACCGAAGTTGCATACCAGAATCCTGATCCACAGATATAACGTGATCTAATAGTTCTCCGCCAGCATTGGGTGGTGTTCCGGGCCAACCATTATCTATATACACATTGATTCCATGACGAGCATATTCTTCTGTGATGATCTGAATGCTTTCATCGTATAGGACATGATCTCTGCCAAAAAAACCTGATTTTTTCATCCCGTCAGCTTCAATATAAATATCTGGTTTAAACGGGTTTGCAAAATATTTATTCATCTTATATTCTTCGAGATTGCTTAGTCCGTCGATATCAGGATCTAGATTTGCATGATCATCCCAGGTGAATGGGTCATAACCCCATTTCCATTCCCAGGGAACCGGGATTCCATCCCCATCTAAATCTTCATCTGAGTAGTCAATTAAAGGGTCAAGTTTAAGAATATTTACTTTTGTCCAATAAGGTATACCATCAAGGGTGTAACTTGATTGACTGATATCAAACCAAATTTCAAAGTTTTCTCCAAGAAAATTACCAAAACCATTAGAATGACCGAAATAATTATCCCCTGTCCATCTACCTGTTCGATAACAATAGGTTAGATGCATTTGGTCCATTTCCTTATCAACGGTTTTTAAACCAAGAAGACCTGTGTTTACTCTTTGGAACATAGTGAACACTATCCTACTAGTTTCCTGTTCTTCTTTTATTGCTGATTGAACTCTTCGTGTTTCTTGAAATAGTGTGTCCCAAACTTCGAAAAATATTTCTTCATATCCTGTAGGAGAATAGATGTCCTTGCTATTGTGTGTAAACCCATCAATGGTAACCGTATAATAAAATTGGGGTTCTTGACTCCATTTAAATAAACCACCATCCATTATACTGTCAAAAAAACCACGATGACGTATTCTTTTAACTTCAAAAAAAAGTAATTGCGGTGCCAACGGGCTGATACGGTCATCAACAATATCGATGTAATCAAGTAAACCCTCTCGTTCCAGTTCAGCATATGTTCTAGTTATTACTTGAGTTATTGGAATGGTCGGTTCAATAAGTTTTAATTCTTCTACTGGTTTCTTACTAAGTTCAAGATAAACAAAGATTGATACGATGATAAGTAATACTATTACAAATATGATGGCTAGTGTTTTAGCATTCACATCTTTCAATAATATTCCCCCAATTAAATTACACATCGAAACAATTCAACAATATTTAAATTTACCGTCAAATAAAATTCAAAACGTGGCGGTATGATAGAAATGGATTCAACTGAATATTCTCGTGTTAGTTGATCATTTATTGTTTTCATCAATCACTTCTCCTATTGAACAGGTAAGCAATGTCAAATCTTGTTTACCCCTATAAGAACCGTCATTTTTTTGTTCATATCATTAACCAAACAATTGAAA
>JAWOGM010000016.1:0-14375 GCA_046496795.1 Thermoplasmatota archaeon | reverse complement strand
TCCATAATTAAATTTTCTTTGGCTGCAATTTCTTAATTTAAATATTTCCCTTAATTTTTTAACAGCTTTTCTGGTTATCTCCACATCTATAAAGGGACCAAAATAACATGTTTTCTTGTCCTTAATTTTTCTGTTTTTTCTAATCAGGTGTATAGCGGTTCTCAAGGGAGATCTATATTGAACAAGAGGATTTTATGGAAGATCCGCCCAAAAAGTTTTATCGATTAGCACCCGGTCGCGAGATTCGATTGCGATATGCATATCTAGTTACTTGTAATGAAGTGATAAAACACAATGATATTGTAACTGAATTGCGATGTAGTATTGATCCTGCAACTCGTGGTGGAAATGCTCCAGATGGTAGAAAAGTAAAATCTACGATTCATTGGGTTTCTGCAAATCACGCAATCGATGCTGAAATTAGACTATATGATCGATTGTTTACTGTCGAAAATCCAACTGGAGATAAAAATGTTGATTATAAAGAATTGATCAATCCAAAATCTCTAGAAGTTTTATCATCTTGCAAAGTTGAGCCTTCACTCAAGAATGCAAAGCCGTTTGATCGCTATCAGTTAGAACGAACTGGCTATTTTTGTGTTGATCCGGATACATCTCAAGAAAATCTTATTTTAAATAGGACTGTTGGACTTCGGGATACGTGGAAAAAAATTCAAAATAAACAGTAACTTTCTATTCATTATATGTGAAAATCAAAAATCTTTACCAAAAATAGGTATTTAGAGGTTCTATTAAAAGCAAAATTCTATATATGAATTATTTAATCTCTTCGAATACTTTGTGTCTTATGGCCCTGTGGTGTAGTGGTTAACATTCTGGCCTTTGGAGCCAGCGACAGCGGTTCGAATCCGCTCAGGGCTGTATCATATTTCTCGAAGGGTTTCCACTCGAAATAAAGGCGTTATCTTATAGTATGAAAATTTTATATTTTTTTGATTTTTTCAAGAATAATTTCAACTGCCCATCGTGCGACATTACCTGAAACAACAGGGCATTTGTCTACATGAGCGCCAAGTTTTTCAAATTCTTGATAGTCTTTTGCATCCATGAGATTAAAGGTTCGGCCAAATAGCTTTTTGTGAACATCACAACAAAGAATAGAACCATATTCCTCAATAAATTTATCATATAACGGTTTTGATAGTTCAAAAACATCTCGCTGTTTTTTTCCCGAACTAAAAGCTTTGTAATCTCTTCCTGCTAAAGAACTTATTGCTAATAACCCTCCCACTAGAGCACCGCATGTTCCTTTTGTTGATAGTACGGTTCCCCCTGCTAATGCATCAGCAGCTTGTATTGTTTTGATATCTCCTGCTGAAATGGTTTCGTAAACAGCAGCTAAAACACATTGTGGGCAACTCCCTCGCTCTGCTTCATAGGTAAATCCAAGTTTGTATGCTTTTTCTTGTAATTCATTATTTGTTTGCATTATTGCCAACAATACATTTTTCTTTATTAATTTTTTAGTTGTGTTGAAGTATGATGCACTGAGATGAAATCCAATTCTTGATATGATGATTCTTCTTTTTCTTGCATATAAAACGTGAAGGTTTGATCATCTACTATACCAACGTCTAATAGTATCTTTTGGAATGGTTCAAAATCAAGGATGAACCGATAGGTTTCGTCATATTCAAGTTCTAAGATACATAAACCGTCTCCGTCGGTAGAGCCAGAAGTGGAATGATCTGTAGTTATCCCCTCTGCAATGATACTTTCATTAGGAACAGGTTTACATGCGCAACTTTGTCCTTCATATAAATAAATTGATATGGATGCATAAAACATTGGTTGAGGTGTCTCATCATACCCATATTTTTCTAAATTATTTTGTTGTAGTGCTCCAAAACCGCTGGTAGAAGTAACTAGTAGGGTTGTTAGTATTAAAATGGTAGCGACAATTTTTTTATTATAAACGTGTATTTTTTTCATATATTTCACCTTTTCTTGAAATAAAAAAGAAAATAGAGGATCTTTATATGATAATAAAGGGACCTATGATAAATCCGTTTGCTGTCTTTGTACCGATATTAACTGTAACTGAGACTGATATTGGCCCGAGTCCAAACAAGGGTTGATTTGTTTTTATTGTTGTTTCTTCTCCAGCTGCTAGGCTTTCGATATTTCCTTCTGTGTAGCTATCGATTAGTCGCAATAATCCACCATTAACATAAATGCTCCAGTCAATATCACTGATAGTAGAAGTACCTACATTTTTTAATAACGCTGAAATTGCACTAATTCCTCCAGATATTTCAAGTTCGAATTCTTCAGGCCAAAGTCCAGAGAAAGATTCAGCTGTTGTCTGATCGACATATAAATTGTTGTTTTTGTTAAAAATTGTTGCAACGACTAAAATGTTGTCCTCTTCTATATCTGAAAATCCATAGGAGTTTCCATCCCAGGTTGTCGATAGACTTGTGGTCTGTCCGGCATTAGTAGTGACATCCTGGTTAAATGCGTAATTTCCGATCATAGCGCAATGATATGGTTGGCCACTATGGGTATTCCAACGGGATTTGATCTCTGTAACATACACATGAAGATGTCCATTATACGCTGAATTCTCATTATTTATAATGTCCAGATTGACATCGATTGTGGCATCACCATTCCAGATAATCTCCAGATCAAGTCCAATATCGGAGACTACTCGAGCTCCACAGGCATCTAATCGAGTTATATAATTATTTGGTATTCCGCCACTTCCTACATGGCGAGTAAATCCTCCATCAAATACATAATCAGGAATAGATGATACTCCTAATTCAGCACATCGTGCATTTGCAAATGGATTTTTATCTGCAACAAGCGCAACATAATAAAAATCATATTTGCCTGATGAAAAGAGGTTATGCATTACTGAGGCGGCAGTTGCACAGGGAGGACACCATGATGCTGTACCTGCTTCGACTAAAACAGTATGAGTATATCCATTTAATGGCTGAGGTGTATTATCTAATAGATTACTTTCTTGTGTGTTTATATTCAATGATGGTGTTGCTCCAACTAAGGCAGAACAAAGCATTAAAACAATTATACCTGTTCCACTTACGCTATATAATTTATTTTTTTTATTCATATATTTTCCCCATTTCTGTTAACACGTGTTAACTTAATATATTTTCCTATTATATAAATATCTATTATAATATATAATATTTACCTTTATTTACCTTTGGGAACACAGTGTACAAAAGAATACGACAATAGAATTTTTTTCCAAATATGTGTCACTAACACTAAGGGTAATAGTTAATTATAATTCAGTAAAATGAAAACAATCTCCGCTCATTATTGTTTTCTTTTCTCCTTGTATAGTATCAATAATTATAAACCCATGTTCATCAATATCAACCGCTTTTCCAATAATATCTTCTTTAGAAGTAACAATTTTAACTTTCTGTTCCAGTGTATCTGATAATTCCTTCCAATCCGAGATAATCCGGGGATATTTATCGTTGATAAATAACCTATAATATGTATCTAAAAAGTCTAACAAGGTTCTTAAAAATTGATAATAATCAATGGGTTTACTATGTTCTGATAAGACAGAAGTCACATTTTTCCTAATTTTTTCTGAAAACTGATGTTTTGTAGTATTTAAATTAACTCCGATTCCAAGGATAATATATTCAAGCTTATTCTGATATATATTTGATTCAAGTAAGATCCCTGCTATCTTTTTTCTATTAATACGAATGTCGTTTGGCCATTTAATACAAGCAGAAAGCCCATACATTCTCAGTGTTTTAGCAACACAAACAGATGCAACTAGTGGCAGCAGTGTTGTTTTTTTAACACAAATCGTAGGACGTAATATAACAGAAAAATACAAACCTCCTGGTGGAGATTCCCATCCTCTATTTAATCTTCCTCTGCCAGACTGTTGGATTTGTGATACAATAAGTGATTTATCTGTTCCACCCTGTTCAGCAATATCTTTTGCTTTTCTATTTGTCGAATCAACTGTATCAAATATGTAATATGGTTTACCAAAATCAATATCATTATTATTAAAAAAATCTTTTGTCTTTTGAATAAAATTATTATTGCACATGCCATTCCAATATTATTTTGATATATTGTTCTTATTTGCTCTGATTTGAAGCCATAATCACTGCCTGGACTGCGGCCATGGCAGCAGCGGTACGTGGGCTAGAGGATTGAGTTTTCTTCTCTTTAACATATTCAATAACTTTATCAAGAATCTTGTATCGGGGGATGAAACTAGTATCATATGTTCCTTTAACCCATTCTTCATTGTTCATAACGACTTGATGGAAGGCAATATTATGGCGAACTCCACCGATTTGAAATTCCCATAACGCTCGTTTTGTTCTTTCAATAGCACGTGATCTATCTTCAGCCCAGACAATAAGCTTTGCTATCATTGAATCATAAAAAGGAGGAATGGTGAATCCTTGATACACACCAGAATCAACACGTATCCCTGGGCCACTTGGTTCTGCATATCGTACGATTTTACTTGGTGCAGGCATAAAGTTGTTTAAAGGGTCCTCTGCATTAATTCGACATTCAATAGCATGACCTCGTGGTTGAATATCTTCTTGACAGTATTCAAGCTCAAGACCTGATGCAACTCGAAGTTGCTCCCGGGCTAAATCAACTCCGGTGATTACTTCAGTTATTGGATGTTCCACCTGTAATCGCGTGTTCATTTCTAAAAAATAATATTTTCCATCTTTAAACATAAATTCGCAGGTCCCTGCATTATAATACCCTGCTGTTTTTGCTGCAAGTTTTGCTTGTTCACCAATCTCCTCACGAAGCTCATCAGTAAGTGCACAACTGGGGGTTTCCTCTATTAATTTTTGATGACGGCGTTGTACACTACATTCTCTTTCATAGCAATGAATCAAATGATTTTTTTTATCTCCAATAACCTGATATTCTATATGACGAGGATTTTCAATGAATTTTTCTATAAAAACAGAATCATCACCAAAGCTACTTTTTGCCAGCTTACGAACACTATAGAGAGCTTTTTCCATCTGTTTTTCATCCTCAACCATCTGAATACCAATTCCACCACCACCAGCAGATGCTTTTAACATCACAGGATATCCAATTTCAGCAGCGATATCTTTTGCCTTTTCATGATCAGCAATGGCTTTACTTACCCCTGGGACAACATGGACTCCTGCTTTAATCATTGATTTTTTTGAATCAATTTTTGAACCCATCAGTTTCATAGATGAAACAGGAGGCCCGATAAATTCAATGCCATTTTTATGACACATCTCTGCAAATTCGGCATTTTCAGCCATAAATCCATATCCAGGATGAATGCCCTCAGCTTTTGACTTCAACGCAATATCTATTATTTTTTCTTTAACTAAGTAACTTTGACTTGCTGGACCGGGGCCAATATTATATTTCTCATCGGCATATTTTACAAATAACGCTTTTTGATCGGCATCAGAATAAACTGCAACAGTAGCAATACCGAGTTCCTTGCAAGCACGCATAATACGTACTGCTATTTCACCACGGTTTGCAATCAATACCTTATTAAGCATACGTATATCTCCATACTCTTTCTAGAGGACTTGGATAAGAACATCCCCATTTGCAACCGAATCTCCCTCTGCAACAAAGATTTTTTTAACTTCTCCATCTCTATCAGATTTGATATCTTGCTCCATCTTCATTGCTTCAATGGTTACAATAACATCTCCTTGTTTTATTTTGTCTTCTTTTTTTACTTTTATTGAGAGAATTGTCCCCTGCATATTTGAAATAATGCCACCCTCTATATCTTTTGCATGAGCAGGGTTTGTTGAACCTGCTGATCCTGATACAATAAAACCACCTTTTGGATTAACCTTCACCTCAAATGGCTCCCCGTCTACTTCTACCTCAAACTCTGTTGGAATTTGTGTTGGTCCTACTCGTTGATCTGGGGGAGTTGTTTCAATCCATAATTCTTTTAATTCGGGGAATGACTGTTTAACCATCGCCCGAGTCAGATCATGATCGACAGGTAAGGGTAATTTTTCAGAAACAAATTCAGGTTTTGCTTGGCCTTTCAAAAATTTTAAACCAACTTTTGGAAATAAGGTATATGTCATTATGTTTTCTTCAGTCATTTTTATATCATGTTCTTTTAATTCAGATTTACATTTATCCCACATTGGTTTTAAAAGATCGGAAGGTCGACAATCAATGACTTCGTCTTTCCATTTAGGACCAAGTACTTTAGCCATTATTGCTGGTTTAATTGGAGCAGGAGGTTTACCATACATTCCTCTACAATAATCTTTTGTTTCTTTTGTTATTACTTTATATCGTCCATGTAAAACATTCATGACTGCTTGAACACCAACAACTTGACTTGTAGGAGTTACAAGAGGAGGATATCCTAGTTCTTCTCTGACTTTTTCTATTTCGTCAAGAATTTCTCTATATTTGTTGTGAGCTCCTTGTTCTTCCAATTGGAAAATTAAATTTGAAAGCATACCGCCTGGAACTTGATGTAATGTAACACTAGGATCTACTTTTAATGCATTGAAACGATGTAAGTGGCGATATTTATCCCATATTTTTAGGAAATATTTTCGAATTTCGATGAGAAGCTCTAAATCATATCCTGTGTCCCATTTTGTGTCTTTGAATGCTGCGACAACACTTTCTGTTGCTAATGCTGCTGTTCCTCCAGATATGGGAGACATTGCTGTATCAAGAATATCAATTCCTGCTTCTGCTGCGCGCTGATATGCCATACCAGTCATACCGCTAGTACAGTGAGAATGTAGATTAATTGGTAATTTTATCCCAGCATCCTTTACTCCCTTTATTATATCATAAATTCGTTGTGGAGAAATCATCCCTGCCATATCTTTAACACATAAAGAATCAGCACCAATTTTTTCAAGTTCTTTAAATTTATCAACAAAATAATCAACAGTATGCACTGGGGAGATTGTATAACTTAGACATGCTTGTACATGTCCGCCATTTTCTCGTGCTGCTTTCATTGGTGTTTCCATGTTCCTAATGTCATTTAAGGCATCAAAAATCCTGAAATGATCAACACCATTCTTTTTTGCTAGATAGATAAATTTTTTTACTACATCATCAGGAAAATTCCAGTATGCCACAGTATTCATAGCTCGTTCAAGCATTTGCATTGGTGTTTTTGGCATTGCTTTTTTGAGTTGCCTAATCCTTTCCCAAGGATCCTGATTTAAATATCTGATTGATACATCAAATGTTGCACCACCCCAAACTTCCATCGCAAAAAACCCTACTTGATCTAATTTATCTGTAATAGGGAGCATATCTTCTGTTCTCATCCGTGTTGCAAGCATTGATTGATGTGCATCTCGCAAAATCATTTCATGAAGTTGAACCATTTTATAGTCCTCCATATATGTCCTATTTTATTGTTTATTATTGTTTAGTTACAACAGGTAAATACGCTTGGGTATCTTATTGTTGTACTTAAGAATATCGGGTAAATATAGCTTTAAAATCAAGAAAGAAATTCATATATTTCTCTTTGTATGGCATTCAGATATATGTATGAATAAAAAAATATATTCTCTATAAAATTTTTATCAATAACGAACTGCTATATAGCTTTTATTGGTATTCGTAAGGTATTAGTATTAAGGCTTCTATTCAGCAAAAATACTCGGAGACGATAAATAATGATAAAAAAACCTCTGCTTCTGATAGTGAGTATACTTGTCTTATTTCATTGCATGTTTCCTGCTGTTGTTTCAGTTAATCCTGGAGAAATTTATCAGGAAAATATTGTATTAAATTACCGCAATGTTACTGTTTATGCCCCTGCTGTTGCTCAAGGTAGTGATGCGTACTTTGGGGTTATTTCAACGATAACTATTACTATTCAAAGTAATGGAAGTGGAAGAGTTTTTGTGGATACTCTGCCTCTTACACAAATTGATATGCAGGGATCGGCACGTCTAGCCGTAAAAGTTGCAAGTGCGCTTGTTAAAAATGATCAACACTGTAGGGTGGATCCTAATGACTATGATTATTTTTTTGTGGTACGTACAGCTTCTCCTATTATCGGAGGTCCCTCAGCCGGTGGAATTATGACAGCTGCTGTTGTTGCTTTACTCCAAGACTGGAATATGGATAATCAAACTGTTATGACTGGTATGATAAATCCTGATGGAAGTATTGGTTCAATTGGTGGTATTCTGCAGAAAATTGATGCTGCCGCCTCTATCGGTGCAAAACGATTTTTGCTTCCCAAAGGACAAATGAAATATTCTGAGGTAGTAACTCAGACCATATATGAAAATGGATTGTGGAAAACGATTTCAAAAGTAATAGAGAGAAATGTTTCTGAGTATGCTATGCAAAATTATGGTATGCAGGCTGTTGAGGTAGAAGATATTAATGAAGTAATGCTTTATTATACTGGTTGGGAGTTTTCAACTGTTGAATCAAACCAAAGTATTACAACTGAGGATTATTATAACTCCATGAAACCTTTAGCTACGTCTCTTTTAGAAAAAGCTCAAATATCTTATGAAAATGCAAGTGATCTTTTTGATAATACGACAATTCCTAATCGTTGGCCTGATTATCATAAGAATCAAATCTCGAATTTTTTAACTAGTGCTCATGAGCGGTTGATTGATTCTGAAAATTGGTATGAAGAAAAAGTATACTATACAAGTACCAGTAAATCATTTCAATCTCTTATCTACTCACAATTTGTTACATATGCCTGTACGTATTTTCAGATCGACAACAAACAAGAATATGTCACCGATCTGCTTAATCATGCAAAAGAATATCATCTCTTGAAAAGTAATCTTTCAATAAACGCAGAAATTAATGGAATGATTTCTCTTCAATGCGTTGGTGCTGCTCAGAAACGGGCATCTGATGCTGGAGAATATCTCTCAGATGCACAGAGTAGTCTTAATCGTGGAGATTATTTAGGTGCATTATATCAAATCTCTTTTGCTCTGCAGCGTAGTGAAAGTGTTGAATGGTGGCTGGGTATAGCTGATTTTTTTACTGATAGCGGTGAAATATCCGATGATGAACTTCAGGATTTGGTAGAATTTTATATTCAAGATGCTCAACAATCAATTGTGTATTCAAAGGTCATTTTAGAGCAGATGAGAAAGTCATCACACTATATCTCTGAAGCAGAAAACTTGATCGGACTTGCAAGGAGAAATAAAGAAAGTGATTATATTGCAGCTGCGTTTTTTGAATCCTTGGAAGCACTTGTTAAAGCAAATCTTGCTCTTGAACTTGTTGATGGAATTGATGATGATAAAATATTAAGAGCAAAAGAAACTGCTAGTGTTAAGATTTCTGAGAGTAGAAACCGTGGTATTGAACCTGTTTTAGCTGTTAGTTATTATGAGTACGGTGAAAGTCTTGTTAATGAGTCATCAGAAGATGCCGCCATAGTGTATTATCGATATAGTGGTATTATTGCTGGTTCTCTTGGTTTTTCCGCGACAACTGAGGAACAATCATCACGGTTTATTGGCATTCCACAAAAAGTTGATATTTCACCTTGGGATTTGCAAAAAGAACGATATCATATCTTGTTTGTTGTTTATGCAATTATTGGGGCTATTGGGGGAATTGGTATCGGAATTCTTATTAGTGTATCTTCAATGAAAAAATCAAATCAAAGTCATGGTTCTTACTCTTCTAAAACCGATTCTGAGAAAACATCTCATTTAAAGCAAGTAAAACTTGATGAGTATTATGCAAAACAAAATACCTATTTTTCTGAGGATGAAATCCCAAAGAGTATTAAAGAGTATTATAAACAAAAAAATACAGAAGAAAGTAACCAACAACAAAACCAAGTGTAAAGGTTATTACTCGTTGTGATGGTGTATCCTTAATTTAACTTCTTGGTGTAGGTCTTTGATAAATATTTTTTTGACATTTTTACAGAAAAGATTTAAATAATATATATGTTAATAGTTAACATGTAACATAATTAGATGGTGGAAAAAATGAATGAAACACATGACCAAACAATCAAAGAAATTGATAAATTATTAGATACAGAAAAAGAAGAAAAAAGGAAAAAAAACCAAGAACGATGGATCGAAGCATATGTATAATAAAATAAAAAATATTAAATATTTAAAGTAAACTATCACAAAACATCATTTCCTTTCTCAAATTATAAAAATATATCGTAATTTATCTAAATAAATGGTCATATTTTTAAATAAGTACGTGTTTCACTATATTAGGAGATGGAGTACCGTGAGGCAAAAAAATATAAATATTTTAGATGAGAAAGACCATAAAGCTGTTAATCTTTTCACAAATTTAGGGATGCCAAAAAACCTAGCAAAAACATTGTTATACATTTATCAAGTTGATGAATGTCGTTCAGCTGATATAGAGCATGCAGCAGATCTCAGGCAACCTGAAGTAAGCATTGCTATGCAGGAACTTCGACGACGTGGGTGGATAAAAAAAAGAGATATGAAGTCCAAAGGAAAAGGCAGACCCGTGCATATCTATAAACCAGCAATGGAGTTATCTAAAATTATAAGCGATTTTGAAAATGAAAAACTCAAAGAATATGAAAATGTAAAAAAAGATTTTTCCGATCTTAAAAATATTATAACATATTAACAGAAATAGTTACAAACAAAAAGACAACATAAAAAAATACAATATCGTATATATTTTACATAGTGTTATGTATCTATCTGGAAATCTAGTTAATAATAAAATTATTATAAATAAACAAAAAGATTCAGGAAAATTATATAGCCGAAGCCAGTTTGGTATACAAAAATCTCAACACATCATCGAATTAGATCTGATTGAAGGAGTCTTTCTTTTAGGAGAAAAAAAAATTAAGGTTTTTAAAAATAAAAAAGCAATAGACTTTCAAACACTTTTTTTATTTGCCTCTCAACAGATACCTGAGTTGGAAATAAAATATCTCATCTATAAGGATTTAAGAAATAAAGGAATTGCATTAAAATTCAATTCTTCAGCAAAACAATTTACCTTCACCATAAAGCAAAAAATAGATCTGAAAAACAGAAAAAAAACCTATATCTGTGGATTCTCAGAACGAGATATGTGTAGTATATCAAAAACTATATCTCTTTTAAAAAAAACCGCAGAAGAAACCAGTAATCTTTGGTATGCAATTGTTGATGAAGAAGGAGATATCACCTATTATGATGTATCCCTGCAAGATATGAGGGGAAGTGTTGCCCAGCATAAGTATTCAAAAGGCCAAGCAGTATTACTAAAAAATCGAGTTGTTATTTTTAAAAAAGACTTAGCGACATCTCTTTTTGAAAAAGAATTTTATGGTAAACCATTTGGAGATGGATTACAACTCTCACTGGTGGAAGGGCTGTATCTTCATAAGAAAAAAGTAATTGATTTACACTCAACGGATAATAAAAAACTTACTCATACTCAACTGTATAAACCAATTTTAAAACTTCAGCCTGATATTAAAAAAAGACTTATGGTATTTTCTGATTTAAAACAGAAAGGTCTTATCGTTAAAACAGGGTTTAAATTCGGTGTTCACTTTCGAGCATACATAAAACCTCCTGATAAAACACATGCAGAATATTTAGTTCATGTAGTTGATGTCGATTTTACAAGCATTTGGGCTGAGATGAGTAGAGCTGTTCGTCTTGCGCATTCAGTAAATAAAGAAATACTCTTTGCACAAATTTCAAACAAAAAGATAAGTTATGTAAAATTTGGCCGTCTGCGGCCATAACATTTTTAATATGTTTTGTATTACATTTTTTTGGAGGAGGAAAAAACATTGCTTCAAATACGTTGGCATGGGCATTCCTGCTTTGAAATAACCAATGATGTTACAATCATAACTGATCCACATGATGGAAAATCAATAGGTATACCTGCACCTACTGTTCAGGGCGATATAATACTTGTATCCCATGATCATTATGATCATAATAAAGTGAAATCAGTTGAAAAGGACACCTCAAAAGTAGTTACTGATAAACGGAAAAAAACAATTTCAAATATACAAATTACTGGATTTGAATCCTATCATGATGAATGCTGTGGAGATAAACGTGGTAGTAACATCATCTATAAATTCATCGCTGATGATGTTTCATTTTGTCATCTTGGTGATTTAGGGCATGCTCTTGATGAAAAAACTATTAAATTACTGGGAAACGTTGATATTTTATTTATCCCCATTGGAGGAACCTATACAATAGATGCAAAGGATGCTTGGGAGATTATTCATTTGATTAAACCTAAAATTACCATTCCAATGCATTATAAAATTGAAGGGTTGTCATTACCTATTGCAGGTATTGAAGATTTTTTAGAAAATACCTCTGCGCATAAGGTCTTAAAGGTAGGTAATGAGATAGATATTGAAAAAGATGAATTCCCTAAAGAACCTGAAATTTGGGTTTTTACCCTATAGTTTTTTTACCAAAGGCTTCTTTGTTAATACAATTAGGTGGCATCTCTGCATTTAATCCAGCGATCATATTTTTTGCAGCAATAAGTGCCATTTTAGTCCGTGCTGTATGTGTCGCTGATGCTGAATGTGGTTGAAGAACTACATTTTGTAGTGTTTTCAACTCGTTTGGTATGGTTGGTTCATTTTCATAGACATCAAGGCCGGCGCCAAAGATTCTTTTTTCTTTGAGAGCGGTGATGAGTGCTTTTTCATCGATTACCGGTCCTCGAGAGGTATTGATAAGCACAGCTGTGTTTTTCATCATGTTTAATTCTTTTTCACCAATTAAATGATATGTTTTATCTGTTAAGGGGACATGAAGGGAAATAAAATCAGCTGTTTGCAAAGCTTCTTTGATATCGACTTTTTTTGCATGTAACATTTGTTCTAAGGTTCTATTTTCTGTTTCATCAACATATAAAATATCCATATCAAATCCTTTGCTTTTTTCAGCGAAAGCAGTGCCTATACGACCGGTTCCAATGACAGCTAATGTTTTATTTGAAATCTGCACTCCATGCAACAACATGGGATCCCATCCGTCGAATTTTCCAGATCGGGTATAGGTGTCTCCTTCAACTATTCGACGTGATACTGAAAAAAGTAATGCCCAAGCCATCTCCGCAGTTGCCTGGGTAAGAACGCCAGGTGTATTACTTACAACAATGCCCTTATCAGTTGCTGCTTGTATATCAATATTATCATACCCAACAGCATAATTAGCTATCATTTTAAGATTTGGTTCATGCTCGATAACTTCTTTGTCTATTGGGTCAGTTAATAAACACAGTAATCCATCTTTTCCTTGAATACCCTTCATTATTTCTTTTTTTGTTAACACTCTGTTTTCAGGATTAATATCAAGTTCAAAGTTTTCTTTAAGTAAATCAATCCCTGGTTGGGGTATCTTTCTGGTTAAAAATATTTTCATATAACTCCTCAGAAATTCTTGATGGAGCTCATTAGTTTTAAATTTTTCTAGTTCAATTTTTTACCACACTATCAATAAGATCATCAGCTATCTAGCATTGAGAGTAATATCGAGTTTAAATGGACATCACAGTTTTTGCTTTTTCCTATTTTGACTAGCTTACCATTTATTGAATCAATCTCTGTTTTTTTATTTTTTTTCAGGCTTTGTAGCATTGAAGAGTAATTTTCTGACGTGTTTGTAATAACTTGTTTTGTTTTATTTATCATGTTTTTGTGATTAAGTTTGATGCCATATGCATTTGCTATAGCTGTAGATTCAAAACAAATTTTTTCAACAATTTTTTCAAGAATCGGGTTTTGTAGTAGATAGCCATTTTTGCACTTTACAACTGCGGTTACAGGATTTATACTGGAATTAATTACTGCCTTACTCCAGAGTTCTTTGATGATTTCTGGGCTTATTGTTGTGGGAATGGCTGATTTATTAAAAATAGAAGCGATTTGCTGTATTCTTGATGTTATTGTTCCATGTAATTCACCGATGATGGTTGAACCAGTGCCGGTATGGTTGATGATACCAGGTTTTTCAACATACGCTCCATGGGTGGTTATGCCTGCTATAATCTGTTTTCGATTGATTATGTGCTCAATTTTTTCTATATTGTCAAGACCATTTTGTAATGAAAGTACTGTTGTTTTATCTGAAATTAATGTCTCTGCCTCTTGTATAGCAGATAACGTATCATATGATTTCACGGTTAAAATTAATAGATCCGCTAAAGGATCACCTGTTTTTATTGACTCTGTTGCAGCAACCTTTGTTGTTAATTGAGTTTTTCCAATGATCTGTAATGCATTTTTTTTTATTGTATGTACCTGGGATGATCTTCCTATGAGTCTGATCTTATTGTTCTGTGATAGATATGCTCCATAAAGG
>JAWOGM010000037.1:0-20280 GCA_046496795.1 Thermoplasmatota archaeon | reverse complement strand
TTTTTTACAAGTGTTGGATGTAATGGAATTTTAACTCCAAAATCTTCAACTGGTTTTTTGTGGTATTCTTTTGTTGTTGTCTTAAAGCCACTATCAATCCAGGATTGAAGTCCTCCATTTAGAATACGAACATCATTTACCCCTGCATACATCATAATTAAGGCACATCTCATAGCACCCAAGTGTCCTGCGCTACTACCAGGAAACGCATCTCTATTATCCGGGTGCGAAAACCGTCCATATAAAATAACTGTTGTATCATAGGTAATCCCACAGCATTTTAGTGTTTTTGTTAATTCTTCAGCGCTGCGGATATTCCATGTCTCAGATGATTCTAAAAGATTTGTATCCAGGTCAATTGCCTGCGGGATATGGCCTTGTTCATATGCTTTCCTGTTTTGATAATGAGCATGAATAATGACAAATTTATTATTGGCATATTCAGCTGGATCTCCTGTTTTTATTAATCTGTTTAACCATTCAGCACTAACTAAATACTTGTATCTTTTAAGCGTATCCATCGGATATCTTTTATCAGTTGTCCATTCAGAAATAAAATCATGATAAAGCTCAATATCATGATATCCTGCTTTAAAAAACTGATCGGCAACATGTTGTATGCTTGAATGATCATATCCATATAGTATCAAGCGATGATAAGGTGTAATATCTTTAGATCTAACAATTTCTATCCAATCTATATATTTTGACCATTTATAAGGCAGGCTTTTCGCTCCTTTAATATGCCCTCCACGTTTTTCATCTTTTAGTTTCCATCCATTATATGCATCAACAGATCGGGTGTCAATAATTTTATAGTCAGGATTTTCGATTTTTTCATATACATTTTGAGTTGAAATGACATTAAATTTCTGTGAATTCACCATAGTATATATTTGCCTCCAGTAATCTAGTTCTAGGTTTTGTAAAAAAATAAAACTTAATATAATTTGTTATGAGAATAACTCTAAAAAATATTTATTTGATAATAGATAAGTAACATTTTGATTCTAATAAAGATGGTATATGTATCTTGATTTTTCTATTTATTCTACCTTCACGCCATGCCAGAAAGCCACATAATTTTTTATTTTTTCATATCCCTTTTTTGGTTCTGGATAATACCATGCTGCATTTTTATTCACGTCTTTCTCGACCACAACATCATAATAACTTGCAATACCTTTAAATGGACATGTGGTATGAAAATCACTATCCTTTAAAAACTCTTTATGTACTGTATCTGGTGGAAAATAAAAATTGCCTTCAACCATCTCATACTTATCAGATTCTGCTATTACTTTATTTTTCCATATTGCTTTAACCATATTTTAAAACCCCTGTATCCTAAAAAGAAAACCTCTTTATAAGTTTGTTCACAACAAAAAAAGGATTACGCCAGCTAATAAATTTTTTTTCTTACTGCATTGTATGAAAAACAACAAATATTACAACTTCTTACACCTCAGATAAAATGAACCAATTTCATGGCGCTATTCTTACAGAGAATGGATTTAAAAAAGGATATATAACAGTGCATAAACACGAACCTTCAACTATTCATTTTGATGACAACTCATTATCTACCCCTTATCTTATTATCCCTGCTTTATGTAATGCACATACTCACATCGGCGATACCTTTATCAGAAAGAAAAAAATCCCTCTCCCTAAAGATGTCCAAAAACTTGTTGCTCCACCTGATGGATTGAAACATCAGTTATTACAGACAACAAACAAAGAAGAGATACTTAAAGCAATGATACATGGATTAGAAGAATTAAAAACATATGGAATCAACACATTTATTGATTTTACAGAAAACGGGGTAAAGGGGTTATCGTTGATACGCAAGGCATTGCAAACAGTACCTGTCGATTCTTTTCTTCTTGGAAGACCAAACGATCTTGATGTGACAACAAAAGAAATCGATGACATCCTCAAATTATCAGATGGAATTGGGCTAAGCAGCGTCCGTGATTGGGAGTATGATTTAGTAAAATTTATTGTAGAAAAAACAAAGAAAAAAAACAAAATGTTTGCCATCCATGCCAGTGAATGTGAACGTGAACCTATCCAACCTATTTTAGATTTAGAACCTGATTTTATAGTGCATATGACTATGGCATCAAAACAAGACTTACTGCAGGTCAAAAAATACAATATTCCTATTGTTGTTTGTCCACGGTCAAATCACTTCTTCGGTCTCAAACCTAATATCCAAGCTATGCATAAAATAGGAAACATAGTACTTCTTGGTACTGATAACTTCATGCTTCATCCGCCCTGCATCATAGATGAGATTCGTTGGATTCAAACATATTTTCCTAATCTTTTTTCAATTGAAGAACTCTTTTTGATGAATACGTATACTTGCAGAAATGTTTTTTCTTTTAAAAATGAAAAAAATATGGCTAAACCTTTTTCATCATGGTTGATTTTAAACGCTCAAAACTATGAAATAAAAGCAATAGTTTATGATGTGAAACCTTTATAATTTTTTTTTCGTTTATATTGTTGTATTCTGCTTTCAAAATTATTATATAACACCTATTGGTTTTTCGTCACTGATAGTATGGCCTTAAAAGCATTATTTTTAAATTGTACACCAAAAAAAAGTCCGCGTATATCACATACTCGTGCGTTATGTGATGATGTAGCAAAAGTTTATAGTGAGGAACATAACGTTTCCTGTGAAATTATTAGAGTTGTTGATTATGCTGTTCTCCCTGGAATAAAATCTGATATGGGTGATGGTGATCAATGGCCTCAAATCTTAAAGAAAATAAAATCAGCAGATATACTTATTGTTGCAACACCTATATGGATTGGAAATATCTCCTCTATTGCACAACGAGTCTTTGAACGTCTTGAAGGAACCTATTCTGAAGGTGATCCTACTAATGGACAATATCCTCTCTATAACAAGGTGGGGGGAGCAATCATTACAGGTACTGAAGATGGCGGTCATTTTTGTGCAAAGACTATTAACTTTTGCTTATATCGATTTGGATGTAGTATACCACCAGGTGCAGATTGTTACTGGGTAGGAATGGCTGGCCCTGGCCCGTCTTATATCGATGCAGAAGGCAGTAAACATCTGTATACGAACCGTACAAAAAGAACTATGGCTGAAAACTCTGTATATCTTGCACAACTTCTCAAAGATAATCCTATTGATACAAATCTTTTTGATGTTGAAAAAAAAGCTGTTGCAGAAAGCAGAAAAGCCAATGAAATAAAATGGAGATCTTCAGATAAACAAAACTAGAAAAAACTTTTTTTTTATGGAGGATGAAGAATAGATATCTATGGTTATTCTATCAATGTTGCTTGCCCTCCTCCTTGGAATTGTCCAATTCTTTGACGAGTATATAATTCAAAGTTATGGGCGGTATTATGTTTCTATACTTTCATTTTCCGCAGGAGTTTCGGTGACTTATGTTTTTCTTCATTTACTACCTCAGTTTAGTATAGCTGTTGTTGAAAGTAATCAACTCCTTTTTCTTGCATTACTTTTTGGTTTCATCTTTATTCATCTTGTTGAAAAATACATCTATCAACATAGTAGTGATGAAATCATTGATAACCGATTGGAGCATGTAAATCAATCAATTTCTGTGATTTATCATATCATCCTTGGTTTTGTCATTTTTGAATTTGCTCAACATGGTCTAATTGATGCATTTCTTTTATTTATCCCCATATTGATATTTACTGCAGTAAGTACGTTGCCTCTGAGACGCCATTCAAACTCCATCATTAAATTCTTTGGATCACAAGCCACCTTATTTGGAGTTATCCTTGCGTTTGGTTTTGTTGATATTATTCAAAAAAACATTCAAAACGCGTTTATTGGTTTTGTCATTGGAGGATTAATATTCTCTGTTATTAGGCATTCTCTACCCAAGGATAAGCAGGGGAAACCATTATTATTCATCTTGGGGGTAATTATCTATGCTCCTATTGTACTTTATACTCAATTTCTTTAAAATAGAATTATAACAAATTTTTTTCTAATAGTTATATCCGCTCATCTCCTTGTGAGTAAACGTAACATGTAAACCAAGAGCCATCCGGTTTACAAAATTAAAATAAGAAACAATCAATGCAACTTCTAAAATCTCTTTATCAGTTAGACCTTGTTCCCTTAAATAAACAACTTCAGATTCCTTTATCTTATCTGGGGATTTTGTTAATTTTTCAGCATACTTTAGCATAGCCTGTTGTTTTGCAGAAAAACACGAATAATCATTAGTTTTAAGAAATCTTTCAATTCTTTTTTTGTCCTTCCAATAAAAATTAAGTGCTTCAACATGATGATGTATACAATATGAACAATTATTCAACTTGGAAACAACAACTGCGATAAGCTCTTTATCTTCTCTAGATATGGTAGATTTATTAAACATGATATGAGTGTATAATTGCATATGATCCTTCATTGTTTCAGGAAGTAAACTATGTATTTTAAGGATATTAGCGATTTTCCCTCGTTTTTTCTTCAACTCATCATAAACCATTTTTAGACGTTCATCAGCATCTGATTCATCAATAACTTTTATCCAAGCCATTTCTCTCACTTAAAACAAAATTCAATACTAAATTAAGTCTTTTATCTTAGCACTGAAGATATGTTATGTCCTTTTTATAGTAATGTTCTTAAGTCTCTCTTGAAATATCCTTCATTGTGGTTAAAATGAACAATAAGGCCCTTGTTGCTTATTTCACAAAGAGCGGAGCTTCAAAGCAATATGCAGAGGTGATCGCTAAGACGCTTACCGATAATGGATTCGATGTAAAAACACATAATATTGCTGAGGATATTCCTGATGTATCATCATTTGATACTGTCATTGTAGGAACAGGTGTTCGTATGTTTCGGGTTTATCGACCTTGGAAAAAAATCCTGAAACAAAAGCAACTTGGCGATAAACAATTTTTTATTTTTTTATCAAGTGGTACAGCAATCGAGGATCCTGATAAAGCAGTAGAAAAATATTTACATCCTTTGGCAAAAAAGTATAATCTATCTCCAAAATCTATGATTTCATTTCCAGGAATAATGCCTGAAAAATGGGCAAAAATCGATAAGGGAAAACAGACCTTTAAGCCTGAACTCGCTGAAAAATGGGCCAAAAAAATAGCTGAACAGATAAAAAATAAATAAATATTTTTTAATTAATTTTCTTCTCAGAAAATTTCACCATTTTTTAGTTAATCTTTACTTTTATCTTCACTTTTTTGTCTGCATGTATTACAGATTCCGTGTACATCAATTTGAAAATGACAGATGTCACCAGGTATTTTTGTTTTTAAAAAATCTATTTTATCGATAGTAAAATGCATAATTTTATTACATTGTTGACATACAAAATGACAATGGTTATTTTCATCCTGTGAATATATCATTTTTCGTTCGCAGACATAAGAGTGCAGATCTTTTTGTTCTCTTAAATCTTTTAAAAAACGATAGATGGTGGCAATACCAATACTTTGATCTTTTTTCTTTATTTTCTCATAAAGATCATCTGCTGTGAAAAATGAATTCATTATATTTATTTCAGATTGTATGAGTTCTTTTTGTTTAGTTTTTCTTGATTTTTTCATTATAACCTTCATCCTTATTGATAATGATAATCAATAATGTTTTTATATACATGTTGACTTTAAAAAGAAATATTTTATGAGGTGATACATATAAAAAAAATTGTAATATATTGCATAGGCTGTATTATTGCTGCCACTCTACTTTTTAGTGGATGTGTAGAAAACCAACAACAAGAAGGAATACAAATCGTTGCAAGTTTTTATCCCCTTGCATTTTTTGCAGAAGAAATTGGAGGAGAATATGTCAATGTAAGACAATTAATTCCTGATAATACAGAACTGCATGCATGGCAACCAAATCCTTCAGATATTATTGCGGCAAATAACGCTGAAATACTTGTCTATAATGGAGCTGATCTTGATCATTGGTTTGAAGATAATATCCTTACAAGTATTGATAATACCAATAAAATTATTGTCAAAACAACTGATAACATAAATCTACTTGAGCCAAAAAAAGATGAAGTAACACGATTGTTAATTTTTGATAACGACAATAAAAACACCTTAGTCTATGATGTTGATTCCCATGGTAATGCCGCGCTACACAAAACCTTCTCTGGTATAGCTGCAGATGTGCTCCCACCATTTAGTGGATATTTCGATACTCCTCCTCTGCTTGAAACTCATCACGGATACTGGTATCTCTTTGCCCCAAGAGCAAATAGTGTTGAAGTCATTAATACAGGCATTCATGGCGATCACTTTCATGACGCAGAACTTCTTTTGTCAATTCCATCAGGTAAACCAGTTCATGCAGCGATATCTGCTGATGGTGAATGGGTGGCTTTTGCTGAAGATGCTGATAAAAAGACATTGGTTATCCCTGTTTCTGCACCTGCTCAATATCAAAAATATGAGGGTGCTGGAACTTCAGTTGACAGCCATGCAACCGTTTCTTTTGACAAAGAAGGACTTTTGTATAGTGGGGATATGAGAACTCCGTCAGGAGACAATCTGGTTATCATCTATCCTGAGAATGGAACTATTTATAGAACTGGTGATGCGGGAATGAGTCCTCATGGAGCTGTTTATTCATCGGTTACCGGATTTAACTATTTCAACTGTGCAAATGGAATAGCTAGTATATCAAAAAAAGGCAATGAAGGCAATTTTTCCTATACTCATAACGCAAACAATGGCTTTAGACTTGTGCGTTCCTGGATAACAAAAGATCATTCATCCTTAGTTTCTTATGTCAGAAATCTTGCAAATGGTTTGGAGTATGATAGTCTTGTAATCTATGATCTGCTTTCTGGAGAATTGTTAAAAGAAATTGAGGTAAACATTACTTTGGTAAATCAGCAAGAATATGGTTATGCTAATTCTGAATTTATTGCTTCTAAATCATTGGTTTTATTTGGAGATCCTGAAAATGGCCAACTCCACGTCATCGATATAGACAGTGAAGAAAAAATCATAATTCAACTTCCAGGCATCTTTCCTCAATCAATGAGAATCACTATCGATCCAGTTACAGAAGAAGCTTGGGTTGTTTCAAACGATGCTTCGTTGTATAAAATTTGTCTTGATGATTTAGAAATAGATGATACATATCAACTGGAAAGTGAACTTGGAGTTAATTTTGTGATTGCTGCCATAACTCCACGTCATTCTCATGAAGAAGACGGCCATGGCCATGATCATGATCATGATCTCTATGATCCTCACACATGGATAAGTCCCTTTATTGCTCAACAACAAGCACAAGCAATTTATCATGCACTGGTTGAAAAGGACCCTAATAATGAAGCATATTACACAACAAATTGGAATCAATTAAAACAAAAATTTATCGATGCTGATACTGCATATTCAGAACAATTAGCTACAAAACAAAAAGACGAAATAATTGTTACTCATTCTGCATTTGGATATCTGGCGGAGAGATATGGTTTTTATCAGCGAGGCGTTATTGGTATTTCAGCAGATGAACAACCCAGTGCATCAACGATAGCTACAATAATAAACAAAATGATTACCAATGATATCTACATCATTTATGTTGATCCAGTGTATTCTGATGATTATGCCCAAACACTAAAAAATACCCTTGAATCAAAAATAGACAGAGAAGTCCAAATACTTACATTATATTTTATATCTGGAGAAATCAATGGATTGGATTATTTTCAACAGATGCAAATAAACCTTGAAAACCTAAAAATAGGACTACTAGCATCATAATTACTATATAAAAAAAGGTGAAGAGAAAGTAATCATTATGCAAGATGAAACTGTATTAGAATTTGAAAACGTTGATATTGCAAGAGAAAAAGATATTGTTATTCAGAATGCAACTTTCCGTGTCAAGAGGGGAGATTACATAGGCATTGTGGGACCTAATGGTGGCGGTAAAACAACCTTGATACTTGCAGTACTTGGCTTTCTACCTGTAAAAAAAGGATCGATACAATTATTCTCAAAAGATAGTGAAATGTTTTCAGATTGGCAGCGCATAGCCTATGTTCCCCAAGGAGCTATTCATTTTGATTCACATTTCCCACTAACTGTAAAAGAACTGGTTGGACTTGGCAGAATCACAAAATCTAAGATAGGTAGAAGATTAAATAAAAATGATTGGGAAGCAGTTAATGATTCTCTACATATTATGGGAATTGATGATATTGCCAATAAACGAATTGGTAGCTTATCTGGCGGTCAAAAACAAAGGATGTTTATTGCCAAAGCATTAGTAAGAAATCCTGAAATCCTCATACTTGACGAACCAGTCGCAGGTATTGATGCTACCACATTAGAAAATTTCTATAAACTTCTCAGTGATCTTAACCGTACAAAAAAAATTACAATTCTCATTGTTTCCCATGATCTTTCTAGTGTTTTTTGTCGTATGACAAAACTACTCTGCGTAAATAAAAAAGTTTATATTAGTGACATTACACCAGATATTGATCCTAATAAAAGCTTAAAAAAAGTGTATGGTGATCATTTTCATTTTGTGTTTCATAATCATGACTGTAAAGGAGCTTTTGATCATGATTGATGTATTTTTTTCGAATATATCAGCTTTATTAGAATATCAATTTTTTCAACATGCCCTTATTGGAGGTTTTATTTCTGCGGTTGCAACCTCCTGGATAGGTCTTTTTCTCATTCTTCGGCGAGAGTCAATGATTAGTGATGGAATAGCTCATACCGCTTTTGGAGGGATCGCGCTCGGTTTGCTTTTAGGAATTAACCCACTTATCACTGCGCTTATTGTTTCTATAATCGCAGTTCTTGGGATTTCATATATGCGCAAAAAAGGTCTTGCTAAATCAGATGCTGCTATTGCTGTCATGCTAGCTTTAGGTTTTTCAGGTGGATTAATTATTATAAGTATAGCAGGTGGTTTTAATGTTGAAATATTTAGTTACTTGTTTGGTTCAATACTAACGATTGGCCACAGTGATCTTCTTATAATCTCAATTCTTGGATTGGCATCAATTATTTTCTTTGGATTCTTTTACAAAGAGATGCTAGCTATTACTTTTGATGAAGAATCAGCACGAGTAACGGGAATTCCGGTTTCGTTTTTTACCTTATTTTTTAATCTTCTTGTTGCATTTACCATAGCGCTTTCAATAAAAGTTATTGGAATTATTCTTGTTGTTGCTCTTATGGTCCTTCCTGGTCTTGCTGCACTGCAGATAAAACGATCCTTTCAGGGAACTATGGTAGCAACGGTATGTTTTTCAATTTTAAGTGTCATCACCGGCATTTTTCTTTCTGCAGTATATAATGTTGCAACAAGTGGCGTTATTGTTTTTACTGCGGCTGGCATTTTTTTGATATCTGCCTTTTATAATAGATTATACTGAGCAGATAAATGATAAAAGAAATATGGTAAACCTTGTTTCTATTTATCGTAACTCTTTTATGAATAGAAAGATTAACCCATACCTATGACAAAAAAAATTCTCCTTGTAAGTAACTCAACGCTATATGGTGGTTCTTATCTGCAGCATTGTAAAAAAAACATTCAAGAGATATTAAAGGATTGTAAAACAGTTGCTTTTATTCCCTATGCTAGACCTGGCGGGATAACCCATGACGAGTATACAGCATTTGCAAAAAAAACATTTAATGATATTGGTTTTGACTTGAGGGGAGTTCACCAAAATAATAATCCAATAAAAACAATCATTGATGCTGATGCAATTTTCACAGGAGGTGGCAACACATTTGTTCTGCTCACAATGCTTTATAATTACAATTTGGTTCAAACAATACTTCCTGAGGTATTACGGGGGAAACCATATATAGGATCAAGTGCAGGATCTAACGTAGCAGGGGCAACAATACAAACAACTAATGATATGCCTATTATGTATCCACCATCCTTTGATGCATTACGTCTAGTACCATTTATTCTTAACCCCCATTATATTGACCCAGATCCTACATCTAAGCATATGGGAGAGACAAGAGAGACCAGGATAAAGGAATATCATGCCCACAACGATAAGACTGTTGTTGGATTACGAGAAGGTTGTATGCTTGAGATAATAGGCGATAACGTTACTTTAAAAGGGGTCACCAATGCACGTGTCTTTGAGAAGCAAAAGCAACCTGTAGAATATCAACCTGGAGATCAAATGGATTTTCTTTTAAAATCATAAAACTTGAAAATTAAAAAATAAAAGGAGAAAACACTTGCGCTGAACATAAAAAAAATAAAAAAAAAGAGAAAGTAAACTATAATTTTAATAAGTATTAAAATCGTCTTGGTTTACGTTTCTGAAAACAATCCCTACAATAAACAGGTCGTGTCCCATCTGGTTTAAATGGAACTTCGGTTTCTTTACCGCAATCTGCACAGGTAACAGTATGCATTTCTCGTGGCGGTCCTCTATTATCTCTATACATTTGTATTTTCCTTCTTAAAAGCCTTTTTTTCTAACAGGCTTCATTTTCACTGTTAACTTATCTTTAGTATTTAAAAATACCGCATTATGTCATAACAAATGATTACATAAAAAAACAACTCACTCCTCTCCTTGTAAAATACTGTAAACTAAATATATAATTGAATTTTTTATAATCCTATCCTTTAATAAAAAAATTATTTGAAAAAAGAAATACGCTGATTAAGTAATAATCTTTAAATATAATTTCTAAATTAGTCCATGCCTCCATGACAAAAAAAACAACCAAAACTATCAATATAGCCATTCTAGGTGCAGAACCATTGTTTTGGACTACCTGCGCGATACAATTTTTTCAAGTAATTCTGAAGGGATATCACTGGACAAAAAATGATACAACATATATGATGAAGACCAAATTAATTTCAGATAAAGATATATTAAGTGGGAAAATGAGTGTATCATCCTTTGATGTGCTAATTATTCCGGGTGGTGGAGTTGGAGATGGCCTCTCAATCATTAAGGGTTTCAACTTGTCTCCTCGTATACAAAAATGGAAAAAGGAAATAAAAAAATATATTGAATCAGGAGGATCATGTATTGGTTTTTGTGGTGGAACTTCTTTAATCACCCCTTTGACTACTGGCAAACATCGTAAACCAACAACTTTTATTGAGAGACAATATGATAAAAGCTCCCTAAATATTTCAGCGGTTACCTCATATTATAAATATCTAGCTCTTCCTTTGTTTAATCTTTTCCAATGGAGATATCCAGAACGAATTGGGACAACTGCTTATGTTTTCTCCTTTAAACCTGGTGAGACAAAAGATGGAAAACGCATAAACAGCGGAGGATCACCACTTTTTTTCAAAATAAACAAAGATAACCCCATTTTTGCTGATTATCCCCATGATACGTTATGTATAAGGTGGTGGGGGGGTCCTGCTCTTGTAGTTCCTAAAAATCCTGATAGACCAGTATCCGTAATCGCAGAATACCCTGAAAAAGAATTACATGAAATGGAAGAAATTAAGATTCACGCATGGAAATATGTAGGCGGTGTAACGGGACTCATCCGAGGATTTTTCAGATCACTGCGCTTCATTAAACAAGAAGGTCTTAGTTTATTAGAGTTTCCAATGTTAACCTATTATTTTGCAGGTGACTGGAACCTTACCGATAGATTAATTGAATCTGATCTTGCTAATAGACCTGCAATTACTACTGAAATTTATCCGAATACAAATAAAGGCAGAATCGTTTTATGTACAACTCACCCTGAATATCTGATTTGGAATAAGGGTCATATACAAGAGTCAAATGAAAAACATTTTAATTGTTTAGCTACAGGATTGTATCAATGGAAAGATATAGAGCCTTTGGGCGATCCCATCGATAAAAACCTTACTCATACATGGTGGGCGGTTCGGCGTTTTGTTGCATGGGCTGCAAAAATACCTGATAGCGATTTCCCCCCAATTCAAACCCAATCAGTATCAGAAGAAGATATGAAATTGTTAAATAAATCAATCTTCTGGGATGGAACACTCCTTACTCAGATTAAAAATATATAATAAAGCAGTTCATTTTTTGTTGTGTACGGCTGAGGATTCATGCAAAGAACAAACAAAAAAAATAATAAAAAATTCCAATCAATGCTAAAATGTTATTTTTTACTTGGTAACTCCTTTATTAAATCAGATAAAAAAAAAGAGGTAGCAGAATGATTGAACATCAAAATCGCCTTTCTGATTTGAAAAAATATGGGAAAAACTCTCTTTCTTATCTTACCTTATCTGATTCATTGCAAACATTTCAGGGTTCATGGAAGGGATATATTGCGTATAAGAGTTTTTTTAAATCAGCAACGATCCTAGGAGATCCTATTGTCCCAAAGGAATCATTGCCCCAGGCAATAGATGATTTGAAACAGGAAATGAAATCAAAAAAATATCATATAAACTTTTTTTTATGTACTGATGAATCAATTGACGTTCTTAAGGAAAAAGGATTTACATGTCTTTATGTGGGAATGGAAGGCGTTGTTGTATTAGAAAATTTTACGATTGCAGGAAGAAAAAAATGGAAGATACGAAGTTCTGTCAATTATGCACAAAAACATGGGATGACTGTTGAAGAATATAGGTATACGTCTCAACATAAATCCAAAGACGTTGAACAACAAATTATCTCTATTGCAAATGAATGGGAGCAATTAAAAAAAACACCGGAGTTATCTTTTGCATTTGGATCTGTGGATTTTACCTCCTCTGATTCGATTAGATATTTCTTATGCAAGCATGAGGGGAAAATTGTTGGTTTTATCTCATATTATCCGATCTATGGAGGTAATGGGTATTATCTTGATTTAACACGAAGGGCAATGGATGCACCTCGTGGAGCTATCGATTACTGTATTGTTAAATCATTTGAGATATTGAAAAACGAAGGAGTTAAAAAGGTTTATATTGGATTTTCCCCTTTTTCATTTATTTCAAGTGATTCTTCAATTAACTCGAGATTTTATACCAATTTATTTATTATTGGAAAACCACTTTTTGAATTTGGATATCCTGCAAAATCTGAGTTTTTTTTCAAAAAGAAATTTGCAACAACTTGGGAACCTAATTATGTTGTTTTTTATCCTCGTATAAGCATACGTAATATTCTTTCGCTTATTCACGCGATGTATGAGGGCGGTATAGCATCATTTCTTATTAGAAAAATAAAATATATGTTGTGATTTATGAAATCTTCTAGAACAAAGTCAATATTAACTGAAGACATATATCTATAAAGATTAGGTCAAATGAAATAAGCAAAAAATTAAATCCTTTTCTTCCAACAATTGAACCAAATTTTGACATATCTGATTCATCTGCTTTAAGGAGTCGATATGAAAAAGATATTGTATATAACCAAATGAAAATAAAAGGTATGAGAAACATAAATGAAAGCGTTGTATAATAATAGATAAGAACTCCTAAAACTCCCGATAATATATACATAGAAAACGAAATGCGTGCAGCGTTTTTCTTTCCAAACGATGTTGCATATGTTTTTACTCCTGCTTTCATATCACCATTATAATCATGTATTCCTTCGGGCAGATCATGGGCATTATCAGTAAAATAAGTAAAAATCACTAAGAGAATCATAATAAAAAATTCAGATCTTGTAAATGTTAGTGTATCTCCAAAAATTGGAAGTGCTATTGTGATACTGCCTGATTGATTCATGGTCCAAACTGTAAAAAAACCAAAGATGACAACAACTATCCATTGAATTGGTGTAAATATCTCTGAATAAGCAGGTAATTTAATCATCTTTTTTAGGTATTTATTATGAAAAGTAACAAATAAAGCACTCATGCCAACAAGGAATAGACACCAGATATTAATCAATAAAGCAAAAAAAAATGTTAAAAAAGAGAAGAGCAATGCTATTGTAAAAAATTTTTTCTTACTTATTCGACCAGAGGGAACAGGACGATCGGGATGGGCTATGCAATCGATATCAGCATCGGTGATATCATTCCAGATTAGTGCTGCAAAAAACCCTGAGTATAATGAAAGAATTGAAAAAATAATGCGACTGACCATGGGGAGATCATAGGGTATAATGCCATAGGCAAGCATAGGCATACTTGCAAACATTAATACATAGCTAATTAACTCAAAGGGGGGAAGCGATCGCCATTGAGACAGGAAAATAAAGGGGTGTAACATTTTTGAAGATTTTTTATTATACATATCATTATCCCAAAGCCTGTAATCCTATGCCTTTTTGTGTTCTATTTCTGAAATCACCAATATTAAAACCTACATAAAAGACTTATGAAATTGTTTTTTATCATTTTATTTCCATTTTTTATCAAAAAACAATGATATTTTACTAACACCTATATTGGTAAAAGAAAATTTAAATGCCATGCCTACTGTGGGAAAATATTAAAAAAAGAAGAAAAGAAATAATATTAATTATTTCTTTTTAAGATATGGAAGACCAGTTCGTTTGTTAATGCCAACAGTCATATTGTCTGGTTTGTCACAGGGGCTACCACTCTTTGGCGATCTCTTTGAAAAGAAGTAGATTGTTTGTTTTCTTCCACCTTTTAATTCGACATCTCTTTTATATAATGTCCATCCGTCATGTACAAATGCCATACTTTAACACCTCTTTACAGGGTAATAGATAAGATTTTATTTAAACCTTCTCCTATTTTTCTCCATAAAGAGGACAAAATAAACGAAAATAAGCGATATTTGATTTTTAAATGATTTTTAAATATGCTCTAAGATTAGTTTATTTTCATGTTTTTTAAAGATTATTTCATGATCTTCGAAAATAGGTTTTCTGCCGAGAAGTACGGGGATATCATTTCGAGCAGATATATGAATCTCTAGATCTTTATATGTTAACTCTTTATCGTTGTTGATTATACTCATGGTAACAGATGATTTAAACAAATGTGTCTCTCCACCCGCCGTATCTACAAATCCTGCTTTTTTTAATTTTAACCCTAGATAGGTAGCAATTGCTTTTGGTATGACAATAAAATCCCCACCAGAATCAAGCAATGATTCAATAATTGGGGTCTGCCTATCATTATAAGTGAATTTGATAGGAATGAGTGGATAATCAGTATATTTGAATTCAAAGGGTTTTTTGATCATTTGTCTCAACGCAACTGTATATTGCCAGATAATACTTTTGATATTTTAATGTTATCTGTAGGAAATTTATCTGATGGATATTTTTCATCTGCAACTTTAAGCATATCTTCAAGATTCACACTATGATCAACGATTTCGTCATTAAAAAGTAAAATCCATTCTCCTGAGTATTTTCTCAATATCTCACTTTTTTCCATAAAGTATCCATCAACCCTTATAATATATAAAGTTTACCCCTTAAATCACCTGTTTTCTCGATATAATTTGTAGTTTACTCTTCATCGGGATGTTCCATTACTGATAATAAGAGCCCTAAAATACCTCCTATTACAAATAAGACTGTAATTGAGTAACTACCTATATCTGCCCAAACACCAAAATGGATGCCCCAATATATATAAAAAACAATTCCTGTGAAAATAAATAACAACGAAAGCACTGTCTTGTATGTATATTTCTTGATGTCTAGGACATACCTAATCTTTCTGAATTGTTCAAGATCCATGTTTTTTTCCTCTTTTGCTTTCTTATTTTTAATAAGGGAGTATGTATTTGATGACCTCAGGCACAGCCAAAGTAACACAGATACTCCAGTTAACCAGTAGTCGGTGTAATCAGTTCTTATTCTTTAATCTTTTCATTAGAATCCATGTTTGAATTATAGCGTTTTCAAATTTTTTGCTTCTAGACCTCTTTTTGATTGTTCTATATCATATTGAACTTTTTCTCCAGCTGAGAGATAAATATTCCAAAATGGAATGGAATTTTTATGCACAAATGCACTTTTTCCATCTTCACCTCTTACAAAGCCATAACCTCGTCTAATATTATACCATTTAACTATTCCTTTCATATACTATTTCACCTGTAAAAAAATTTATTTATATCGATTTAAAATTAAATCCGCCTCTTTTTTTTAAAAAAAATTCAAAATGAATGCATACAGTTTTTACAATATTTAGTTGTCTGTTGATCCTTTTGATTTGAAAATTTTAAACATGTTTCTTGTTCCAAAACGGGACGCATTAATAATCCACATCGAATGATTCTATTATCGTGATTTATTTCTTTTTTTCTGTTTGATCTATTATTCCTTTTTTTATACATAACTATAATTCTCCATACTATGTAATATTAAATGTGCATTGAAAAAATAAAAACAAAAATTTCAAAGATGCTGACATCAGAAATGAAAATTACTCGTCTCTATTTCTTTTACAACCATAAAGACACTCACTAGTTTAAATAGTTATGCATTACAATGGTTTTTCTCTCTTAATCTAGAAAATACAAATTTTTCTCATAATACATAGTACCCGGTCCTTAAGTATATCAATTTAAATATTAAATATTGCATAATAGTTAATATATTGGAGGTTATAAAATATGAAAAAAACAATAATGATACTTATTGTAGGATTGTTAATTATAAGCGGAATAGGAGCCCAAGCCGTTATAAAAGAACAAACAGTACTGCTAAATGAAAAAAAATTAACCCAAACAATTAATATTGATATCTCGTCAATAACAATTGCCGAAACTGAACAAGAATATATCACAGTAAATCTAGGAGAAACCAAAGATTTTTTAATGAATCCTGGTCAACCGATGATACCAAGAATAATTAATAATTTTGAACTTCCCTTTGGAGCATCTAACATAAAGATTCAAGCAGTTGCTTCTGAAATACATGAAATACAAGTTTCAAAAGAAATCATTTCAGCATCATCTCCTCTGCCACTAAGTCCATATTCTGATGCTATCCATCAATCACAAAAAGACAAATCCATTTATGGAAAAGATGAGATCTATCCACATGAATGGGTGGGTTATCATACCAGCTGTGGGCTTAATGCTGATGCGCAACGTGTCACCCATTTAACTGTAAATTTCTTTCCAGTTCGCTACAGTCCAGCAGGTGGAATATTAACAGTAGCAGAAACAATAGATCTCACCATTACCTATGATGCCCCGAATAGAAATATTTTACCCAAAACCACAACCTATAACCTTGTTATAATAACTCCATCAAAATTTGAAAATATAGTACAGAAATTAGCAGATCATAAAAATGATTTTGGGATAACTACTCTATTGAAAACAACTGAAGATATATATCAAGAATATTCTGGTAATGATAAACCTGAACAAATAAAATATTTTATCAAAGATGCAATTGAACAATGGAATATAACCTATGTCCTTTTATTCGGTGGATTAAAATCAATTATATATGGAAAGGCAAAGGACGATATCAATCAGGGATCAAAAGGTTGGTATGTCCCTGTACGATATGCAAATTTCCAATGGGATGGCGCAGAGAGCTATAACTTTACAAGCGGTGAACCTGGATACATTTCAGATCTTTATTATGCTGACATCTATAAGGAAGGAGGCGAATTTGATAATTGGGATTCAAACGGAAATGGCATTTATGCTGAATGGTCTGGCGATATTCGAGATGAACTTGATCTAGTGCCCGATGTCGCTCTTGGAAGACTTCCATGTCGAAACAGTAGAGAAGCAAGTGTTGTAGTTAATAAAATTATCAACTATGAAAAACAGCCCGCTGATCCAAGTTGGTTTAATCGTATTATTGTTATCTCAGGGGATGGTTTTCTTGATCAGCACGATTTAAACATTCAATGGGATACGAATGGATTACCTGATGGAGATTATACAATTTATGCTCAAAGTACGAATCCAGAAGGAGAATCTGGACCAATTGATATTATCAATGTAACTGTTGACAAGACACTTGAGACAAATATTACGTTTAACCATGATGATCATCTCTTTAAGGAATTACAAGATGGATATCCTGCGCCACCTATCGCAGAAATCGTGTCAATATCTGAAGGAAACATTTTAGGCAATACTGATTACACCTACACACCAACAGATTCAGAGGCATATTGCAATGATCTTTATTGGTGGGCAAATATTTCATATGTTAATGGTGTGTTAACGATTAGAGGGAAATCCTATGATCCAAAACCATACGGGAATCTCACTGATATTGCTGTATGGATTACAGATAATACTGGGACTATAGTTTTTTCAGATGTTAGAGAAAATACTGAAACATATTATGAGGGGGAATGGGTCGTTGGTGAAAAACTCCTCCGGGGGAGAGGAGGCGCTCTAGTTTACATGCCTGATAGCTTTGAAACCAATAGTGTGTTTACCTCAAATGGAAAATGGGCGGATCAATCTGATATTATTGAAGAATTTAGCAAAGGATATGGTCTTGCATATTTCTCGGGGCATGGAAGCCCAGGATGGTGGGGAGATCATTACCCTGGAATTCCAGGAAATAGACGATACGGACAAGTTGCGGGACTTGTTGTCAGTCAATTTTCGTATTATTTCCCATTTGTCCGTTTTCCATTGTTACCTATGAGACGATTAAGTAATACGGATATGCTTCCAGTGGTTTGTGTCGGTGGTTGCCATAACAGTATGTTTAATGTCTCTCTTATCCCCTCGATTATGAATAGGTTTAGACAAAATTATATGTTTACGTATGGGACACCAACACCTGAATGTTGGAGCTGGTACATGGTTAAACTCCCAAGAACAGGTGCTATTGCAACGATGGGTAATACAGGATATGGCTGGGGATCAGAAGGAGATGTTTGCACAATTGGAACAGGTGATGGCTGGATAAATACAGAATTCTTTAGACAATACGGGCAAGAAAATCAGCATATTTTAGGAATGGCGTATAGTCAGACTATTACTTCATATATCAATCATCACAAAACATTCGAATTAGAATATTGGCGTCATGACTATGGTTGGGATGGAATTGATGAAAAAACAGTACAACAATGGACACTAATTGGAGATCCAAGTCTGCTCATCGGCGGATACCCCTAAGCTTACCTCCTCTCAATTTTTCTCTTTATTTCTTTTTAACCAATTTTTTAAATTAAGAATTATAAAATAAGAAATTGCATCTTCAACTAAAAAACGATTTTATACGAAACATTTGAAAAATAATATAGGTAAAAATGAGTGGGAGCACTGGGATTTGAACCCAGATCGGCGGGTCTCTTCTTAGGTCATCGCTCCAGTTATTCATCATAATTCAGATGACCCATTCATAATCATTCCTAACTGGAGCCCACAATGATGCCGGGTTACACCATGCTCCCAATCTTATTTTCTTCTACTTCTTTTTTCCCGTCTCATACGTTTTTTGCGCCATTTCCAACGCATGTTGCCTCTTTTCTTCCAGACTCTCGAACTACGTTTCATTCAGCTAACCTCTAAGGTAATAATACTGAGCCGTAAAATAGAATGCCGTATTTAATAGTTTAGGATAAAAGATTCTGCTTAAAAAATGATTTATTTTATGTATTTTACAAGGAATTAATCCTTTTTTTTATCCATCCATACATATTTACAGCGTGTACAGTAGTACCCAGAAGATATCCATTGTTGTTTACCATGAACTGGGTTTTTATGGCGAAATAATCGAATAAGTTTTAATGAGCATTTTGGACATTTCCCTTCATAGAATTCTTGATATTGTTCCCCTCCAATAGGATACATTAATGTATCAGAGGCAATGGTATAAACATATCCACATTCAGTACAATTCCATGCAATGGGAATCCATTTCCTTTTTCCATCAACTGATTTATTTTGATATAATCGAACAGATTTTGATCCACACTTCATACATTTTTTTCGAATGTTTACACCACCAAATAAAATTAGATGTACAAGATATGGTACATAAATTCTTATATTTTATTGTTTACTACTCAATAATCACGGGCTTGTGGGGATTCTTTTCTCTCTTTACTATAGTTTGACACGACAGTCACCTTTTATCCCATATGTTGTGCACTACTGTTTTTTGAGTCGTCCATTCCTCCGTGCCAGTCACGTTTGAGGGCACGGCTCAACCATGATCCTTTGTTATCATCCCAAAGTCTGTGCAGTTGGACATATATTGTTGTGTCTTTTGGGTCTGCATGACCGAGCCATATTTGGACTCTTGCAAATGCGTCTCCTTCTTTGTCCCAGTCTATCATTCTTGCTGTGCCACACCAATGTCTCATTAGATACGGGAAATATTGCGGATAAACTCTAGTTCCCCATCTTTCCAT
>JAWOGM010000063.1:0-45478 GCA_046496795.1 Thermoplasmatota archaeon | reverse complement strand
CAAGAATTAAGAATATAAAAAAAATCAAATAAACTGCAATCTCAACTAAAAATAAACAAAAAGTCGAAACATAATTAAATATCTCATACATATAACAGAAACGTGTATCAAGTACCTAGAGGAACAAGAGATTTTACTCCTAAAGAAATGAAAATACGTCGTTATATTGAAGAAGAGATGATAAAAACATTTACCACCTATGGTTATTGTGAAGTCCAAACACCTATTTTTGAAAACCTTGAACTATTCACTGCAAAATCTGGTGATTCAATCATTGATGAGATATATGATTTCTCAGATAAATCAGGAAGAAAACTTGCATTGCGCCCAGAACTTACAGCACCTGTCATACGATTCTATGTCGAAAAACTTCAAATGGAACCAAAACCACTTAAACTCTATTATTTTGGAAATTGTTTTCGCTATGACCGACCCCAAAAAGGCAGATACAGAGAATTTAAACAAGCAGGATGTGAACTCATCGGTGTCAATACACCTGAAGCCCATGCTGAACTCATCGCTCTTGCCTATAACCTTTTAAAAAACATTGGCCTAAAAAACATAACACTCAATATTGGGAATCTCACAATAATAGACAGTATATTCAATATATTAAACCTCTCACAAGAGGATAAAAAAGACCTATTACCCCTCATTGATAAATCAAGATACGAAGAAATATACGAAACGCTGAGCAATAAAGCAATAAACAACGAAACAATAAACAATATCATAGAAATATTACAAAAATCAGACATAAAAAAATTAGAGGAAGTCATTTGTAATGATCAAACAGCCATGGATGAACTTCAACGATTAAAACAACTCATCCATCTCTTACAAAAATGCTTTCACCTAAAACAACTTAAACTAGATATGAGCATTGTTCGAGGATTAGATTATTACAAAGGAATAGTTTTTGAAATAGAAGCGCCAGCATTAGGAGCTGAAAAACAACTCTGTGGAGGAGGAGTCTATGACCTTGTCGGCTTATTTGGTGGACGAGACACCCCCACAGCAGGATTTGCAATAGGAATTGACAGAACAATTCTTGCCCTTGAAGCAGAAAAATTTCAATTCCCCACCGTTACCACAGACGTCTGCATCATTCCATATAGTAATGAGATGATTGAAAAATCAATCGAAATAGCACAACAACTCAGACAACACAGCATTATCACCGAGATAGACCTCCTAAATAGAGGAATCGGTAAAGCATTAAAACATGCAAATTCAAAGCACTGTAAAACAGTGCTTATCATCGGACCAAATGAACTTGAAAAAGACTCAGTAGCCCTTCGAAACATGCTAACAGGAGAACAGCAACTTATTAAAATCAATCAACTCATACCAACATTACAAAAAACCAACTGATTTTTTTATGAAAAAAAAAATATTTATCATAGATACCTCAGCATTACTATCAGGAAAATCAATCAATTTAGGAGATCAAAAACTTATCACAGTTTCAGGAGTTTCAAATGAGTTAAAAGAAGGAGGAAGAGATTACCAAAACTTTCAATTTCTGCTGGAAAAAGGTCTGATAATAATGGATCCAACACCAGCATCCTTACAAAAAATAAAAAAAACAGCACAAGAAACTGGAGATATCAATAAACTTTCAACAACAGATATTCAACTCCTAGCACTTGCCTATGAGATAACTACAAACACCAACACTAACACAATCATATTAACCGATGACTACTCAATACAAAATGTCGCAACAACATTACACCTATCATTTGAACAAATTTCACAAAAAGTAATACAAAAAAAATATCAATGGTACACCCAATGCAAGGGATGCAAAAAAATATTTACCACCTCAAAAAAAATTTGTCCCATCTGCGGTTCAGAAACTAAACTATCACACAAACATACAAAATAGAGAGATTTTATGAACATCAATGACATAAAAGAAAAGATGTTACACTACTGGAAAACAGATAATAAAACAATTGCTTTATGTAGAGATATTCTCAGCATGATAGCCATATTATTCATCATTATTATAATTCTATGGGGATATACAGGACAATGGTTTCAAGCACCAATTGTTGCAATTGAATCTGGAAGCATGGAACATACACCACCCATCCACCAAACAAATCCACCTTTTGGAAGAATAGGGACAATCGATGCAGGAGATCTCGTCCTTATAAAAAAAGTAAACTCTGGTGATGACATTATAACCCATGGAGGGCCATTTGGAGGAGCCCAAGCAGAGAATGGATGGCGATCCTATGGATCATATGGGGATGTTATTGTTTTTTACCCTGATGGAAACACAGGTATAACGCCTGTAATTCATAGAGCAATGTGTTGGGTGGATGTCAACATTATTAATGATCTGCCTACTTATACAATAAGAGAATATGGCATATACAATGAAGCATTTATTCCCCCTATTCCTGAACTAGGTTTAGAAACTGAAGTTCAACCAGAATGGACTCATTCAGGATTTCTAACAAAAGGGGATAACAACCGCCTTTTTGATAATCTCCCCACCCAAGGAATATATGAATCAACACAACCTATCAAACCCGAATGGATCAAAGGAAAAGCAAGATTAGAAATTCCATGGTTTGGAACAATAAATCTCTTTTTCTCTGATTTAGTAAAAGGAACAAATAATATCAAAAACGTTCCCACTGACAGCCTTATATGCTTTGGCATTCTTATTATTAGTATAGTTGTCACACTTCTAGTAATTGATATCAAAGATTATTTAAGAAAAAATATAAAAGATAAAGACGCAAACTAAAAAAAATATTTTATAATAAACCATCCCTGAACAATAACAAAGCAATGATACATCAAAAAAGTTTTATTCACTTGAATATTGTCCAGATTCTTAAAAGTAGTCTGCATGAACATAAAAAAAACAATTACATAAATTAGGATACCATGTTTCCAAACTCAAAAAGATGTCGTGACCATATCATGAATCTAAAAAAACATTTCATTTATTTCTGGAAAACTGATAATTCTAAAATTGTTTTTATAAGAGATATACTCATTGCATTACTAGCAGTTTTTATCGTACTTCTTCTGTTATGGTCTTACACAGGACAATGGCTTCAAGCACCCATGGTTGCAATTGAATCTGGAAGCATGGAACATACACCACCCATCCACCCAACAAATCCACCATTTGGAAGATTAGGAACAATCGACGCAGGAGACATGGTACTTGTAAAAAAAGTATACACTATTAATGATATCATAACTCACGGAGGACCATTTGGAGGAGCCCAAGCAGAGAATGGATGGCAATCATTTGGAGAGTATGGAGATGTTATTATATTCAAACCATTAGGTCGAGATGACACACCTCAGATAATACATCGTGCTATGTGCTGGGTAGATGTACATATACAAGCAGATACGGTCACTTACACTATTGCTGAATATGGGATTTTTAGTGAGGAAACACTAACAATTCCAGAACTTGGTTTAGAGAATAAAAAACCTTCATGGGAACATTCAGGATATCTGACAAAAGGAGATAACAATAGAGTTATTGATCAAATAACATCAATATGCCCACAGCCAGTAAAAGTCGAATGGATTTCAGGAAAAGCACGAGTCGAAATACCATGGCTTGGAACAATTAATCTATTTTTTGATGACTTTCTTTCGGGCAGACTATTCACTGATAAAAGCACAGTTGCTAATGTCCACACCGACTGTTTAATATGCTTAGGGATTGTCATAGTCAGTCTCATATCCATTCCAGTTGTTTTAGACATCTATGACTACCAAAAAGAGAAAAAAAACAAAGACAAACAATAAACAAAATATTTATTTTTTTGAATTAAAAGTAGAATACCATGATGGATACTTCTCATACGATAAAGGATCAGTATGACCTGCATCAATAAAACCTTTCAACCGCAGTTGACATGAATCACAACAACCACAAGCCTTCTCTAACCCTTTATAACATGACCATGTGTATTCAAAAGGAACATTCAACTCTATTCCTCTTCTAATTATTTCAGATTTTTTACAATATAGCAAGGGAGCTTTAATCCATATTTGTTTTCCTTTAACAGCACATTTACTAGAAAGATTTGCCATCTGTTGAAATGCATCAATAAATTCAGGCCGACAATCAGGATACCCTGAATAATCGATGGCATTTACACCAATAAAAATTGCATCTGCATGAACTGTTTCAGCATAGGACAATGCAAGAGATAAAAATACAGTATTTCTACCGGGAACATATGTAGATGGAATTGACTTACCAATATCAGATAAATCATGATTGGTAATCTCTCCTTTAGAATACGTTAAAAGCGAAGAGTCACCAATCAAGCTAAAATCAATATCAAAGATAACATGTTTTTTTGCTCCAACAGCTTGTGCAATAGATGTAGCACAGTCAATTTCTTTTATATGACGTTGAGTATATCGAAAGGTTAACGCATAAACATCATAATCTTGTTGAGCAGCAATAAAACAACAAACACTAGAATCAAGACCACCTGAAAGAAGACAAACTGCTTTTTTATTCATAATTTAGCATACCTTCTTTTTTATCCAAGCCCCCTGCCCAACGCCTTCATCAACACCAATCTCTAGGCTAGAAATCGTCAACGGAAGATGTATCTTTTTTAGGACCTCTGAAAGAATATATTCAGCTAGATTTTCAGCTGTGACATTATCAATTGGTAATATAACACAATCTTGAAAAGGGAAAATATATTTTTTATTATTACAAGAAGCATGGATTTCATTGTTCTCTACAGTGAACGCTTTGTTAGCTTTTGGGACTAATACTTTATGATCTAATTGATATGCAATTGATTTTAAAACAGATTTAATTTCGGAAAAATCTATGAGAAAGCCATGGGTGTTTTTTTCACCATATATCCTCAAATGAATAGCATAGGTATGACCATGTAACACATGACATTTCACATGTCCAGGTATAAGATGCGCTGAAGAAAATCGTATTCCTGCTTGCCAACCATCAATTTCTAATCTCAATGACATACGAATAACCAAATATTATCTATTCCATAAGGGAGACATCTGACGTAATTTATTAACAACCTGCATAAGAGAAGTACTGATATAATTAATTTCCTCTTTAGTATTATCTCTGCCTATAGATAGTCGTATTGAACCATGAGCTTTCTCAGCATCAAGACCAATAGCTGTTAACACATGAGATGCCTGTAGTTTTTTTGAGGAGCAAGCAGATCCCGTAGAGGTAGCAATACCTTTTGCATCCATTGCAAGAAGCATAGATTCCCCTTCAACACCTGTAAAACGAAAATGTGCATTATTTACAAGTCTTTTCTCAGGATGACCATTTAAATAACTCTCTTCAATAGTTAATACGTTATTTATAAGGAGAGTTTGAAGATTTTTTAGATAACGAATGTCATCATTCATCCGCATCTTTGCTAATTCACATGCCTTACCCAATCCAACAATACCAGGTACATTTAAGGTACTACTGCGCAGTCCTTTTTCATGTCCGCCACCATGCATAATGGACTCAAGGGAAACCCCTTTTTGGATAGATAAAGCACCAACGCCTTTGGGCCCATACATCTTATGAGACGACAATGACAACAAATTAATATTAAGTTTTTTTACATCAATAGGGATCTTTCCAACAGCTTGAACAGCATCAGAATGAAATAAAATATTATGTTTATGAGCAATAGCGCCAATCTCTTCAACAGGTTCAATGGTGCCAATTTCATTATTTGCAAACATAATGGAGATAAGAAAAGTATTATCAGTGATTGATTGGCGTAATTCATCAACATCTACAATACCATAGGAATCAACTGGAAGATATTGTACAACAAACCCCTGTTTTTCAAGATATTTACATGTCTGTAAAACAGCAGGATGTTCGATTTCAGAGGATATGATGTGGGGACCCTTTGTTCCAATTTTATCTAAATTTTTCAATGCAACCCCTTTGATAGCGATATTATCAGACTCAGTTCCCCCAGCAGTAAAAATTATTTCATCTTCATCGCAATTTAAAAGAGAGGCAATTCTTTTTCGAGATAGATCAACAGCCTCATTTGCTTCTCGCCCAAATGAATGAATAGATGATGGATTCCCATAATAGGTGGTAAAATATGGTATCATCTCTTTCACAATGTCATCATCAACCTTTGTTGTGGATGAATGATCAATAAAGATTTTTTTCATTTATTCGCTTCTCCCTATATCTATCATTTTTTTCAAGGGTATTTTAGCTTTGGCAATAATATCCTTTGGCAAATCAATTGTAGGTTCTAAATTCTGCATACTTTTTAATAGTTTTTGTAGAGTTATTTTCTTCATATTAGGACATACCGCTGAGGGAATATGATAAAAACTTTTAGTTGGAATTTCCTTTTTTAACCGATAACACATCTCCTTTTCGGTCCCAATAATAAATTCATCCGCCTGTGATTTTTTTGCATGTTGTACCATACCATTTGTAGAAAAAACATAATCGGATATATCAATAACTTCAGGTCTACACTCAGGATGAACCATTACTTCAGCATCAGAATATTTCTTTTTAAGAGCAAGAACATCTGATTTCTGGATTTTATGATGCGTTGGACAAATCCCCTGCCAAATAATCATCTCTTTATCAGTAACAAAACGTTTAATATACAATCCAAGATTATGATCAGGAACAAAAATTATTTTATTTGCACTACATTGCTTTACGACCTTTTCTCCATTTGCTGAAGTACAACAAAAATCAGATAATGCTTTAATCTCAGCACTTGTATTCACATAACAGACGACTTGTGCATCAGGATATTTATCTGTCAACCATCCAAGACTTTCTGGATCAACCATGCCGGCCATTGGACATTTTGCTGAAATATCAGGATGAATAATTGTTTTGTCAGGGTTTAAAATTTTAGCAGATTCTGCCATAAAGTCTACGCCACAAAACACAATATTGTTTTGTTTTACATGTAATGCTTTTAAAGCAAGATCTAAAGAATCTCCTAGGAAATCTGCAATATCCTGAATCTCTGAAGGCTGATAATTATGAGCAAGTATTACAACATCATTTTCCTTTTTCAGATCGATAATCCTTTGTGATATCTCTGTTTTTTGCATATGATTAAACCACTATTTTTTCTTGCCTAAATAATAAACACAAAAATAAAGATTGCCCTTCATTTTTGCTTACTATAAACGTGAGGATATAGAATCCAATTTTAATATAGAAAGTAAAAAAATAATACAAAAAGATTTTCCATGATGACTTGTACAAAATAAAGGGTCTAATGCATCTTAATTGTTGATAAAAAATGATAATTATATTTTTTTTAAATATTCAAAGGCAAATCTATTTATCTATGATAAACAATTACCCTTTGAGGATGGAGCAATATGGATATAGTCGCAGTTTTATTAGGTTTCATCATTGGCGTAGTTGTTGTTGGACTTGCAATTGAATTAGGAATGAAAAAAACAGATTCAAAACAACCTGCTTCACGACCAACCCATAAATGGAGTCTTGAGGGAATATCAAATCCAAGGATAATAGCAGAAAATCTTGGATCCATAAAGATCCCAAAAAATGCAAAAGTAGTAGTCAACCAATATCAAGATAAAAATATGTTCTCAGAAGCACAAGTAAAAAAACATCCAGGGATACGAGGAAACTTCATCTTGGGTGATGACAGGGCATTAATCCTTGCAGGACCTATAAAAGAAAACGAACTTGGAATATGGACTGTAGAAAAAACCATGATCGATAAACTAGAAAGATATTTTCAAGATAGTTGGTTAAAAGCATCAACATTAGAGCCCCAAGAAAAACAAACGTAAAACACTTAAACCAATATGTTACCAAAATAAAAAATAAATAAAGAGTTAACTAATTAAACAAAATTCCAATTCCAAAACAACTATGTTGAACATCTTTGGAGTAATTATTGCCTTTCTTGTTGTTATTCTATTAATTCGAAAAAAAATCAATTTTGGAATATCATTACTCATTGGTTCTTTAATCCTAGGACTTTTTTCTCTTCAAATAATAGAACCAATTCAAATCCCAAAAGCAATAATCCAAGCATCCTTTTATTCATTTACCGAACAACAATTTTTCACAGAAACACTCGAGCTTGGATTACTCATGACCATAATATTTATCCTTGCTAAATCTATGAAAGAAACAAAAGCAATAACAAAATTAATAGAAAGTCTACAAACATTTTTTTCAAATGGGGGAACATTAGGTGTCATACCTGCAGTATATGGACTTATGCCCATACCAGGTGGGGCATTATTTTCAGCTCCACTGATACATGAAGAAGGAGAAAAATTTCATTTAGATAAAAATAAAAAAAACTTTCTCAACGTATGGTTTCGACACATATGGTTTCCAATATATCCCATTTCATCAGCCATGATACTTTTATGCAGTGAAAAATTTTCAAATATTAACATATACCATCTGGTTCTATACAATATACCTGCGTTTATCATATCAATTTCAATAGGATTGTGGTATCTTAAAAAATTTATAAAAAGAACAACTATGGCTGAAGAGAATCTTACTAAAAACTACAAGGGATTAATCTATCTGATTCCTCCAATTTTTCCATTAATAATATATGCCATATTACAACCATTTGGCATACCTCAAATACGATCATTCCTTATTGGAATAATATGTAGCATCATCATATTATATTTTTTAATATCAATACCAATAAAAGAATACCTTCAGATAATTAAAAAATCAATAACATGGAAGCTGATGGCAGCAATTTTTGGCATAATGATATTTCGAGAAATGTTTGATATTTCACAAGCAAATACGCTACTTATTAAGGTCATCGAATCTCTGCCTATTGCTCCCTTGCTGTTAATAATACTTGTTCCTTTTCTTTTTGGTATACTCACTGGTTACAACCTTGGCGCAATTGCTTTATCCTACTTTTTTATTCAACCTTTTTTTGAATTTACTGGGTTAAACATTATCAGTCTAAGTAGCATCATTTTCATAAGTTCTCTTGCAGGATATCTCATATCACCTATACATTTATGCAATGTTCTTAGCAGTGAATACTTACAGACAGATACAACACGTATGTATAAAATATATCTGCCTGCCGTATTTGTACTCCTTTTCAGCCATACATTTTTTATAATTATCATATCTTTAATATGAAGAAAAACCTTATAACAATTTTACCAATACAATATCTCAGCTAGCTCAAAAAAATTATATATTTTACATAGAGAAGTCATCATCATGAACAAAATGATACAGGATCTACTACATCCAGAAGCATATCCTGATAAACCTCAAACTATCAACTTGGTTCAGACACACATCTCAATAGTGTTTTTAGGCGAGAAATTTGTCTACAAAATAAAAAAACCAGTATGCTTTGGATTTTTAGATTTTTCAACATTAGAAAAAAGAAAATACTATTGTCAAAAAGAAGTCGCCTTAAATAACCGTTTTTCGCAAGATGTCTATCTCGATGTCCTACCTGTAACCTACAATGGTAAAATTCATACGTTACAAGGATCTGGAACTATTGTTGATTACGCTGTAAAAATGAAACGATTACCTGATGAAGAATTATTTAAAAACAGGTTTTTTAATGGAGCAGTAAGTAACAGCGATATCAAAAAAATAAGTACAGCAATAGCAACCTTTCACAACAATGCATTACAAACAGAAAAAATAAAAGAATTTGGCAGCTTAACATCAGTCAAATACAACACTGATGAAAATTTTCAACAAACAGTAGAATTTATTGGTAAATCAATATCCAAACAGCAATATATTGATTTAAAACAGTGGTCAGATCAGTTTTATAAAGACAAAAAAGACCTTTTTTCAAAACGAGTAAAAAATGGAAAAATAAGAGATTGTCATGGCGATCTTCACATGGAACATATTTGTTTGACTGATCCCATCGTTATTTTCGACTGCATTGAATTTAATGATCGATTCAGATACTCAGACATATTATCTGACATAGCGTTTTTACTTATGGATCTTGAAGTTAACAAAGGAAACAAATTAGCAGATCAATTATTAGGTAATTATCTCAGACAAATAAACGAGAACCATGATTCAACGGTCTTTGATCTTATTAAATTTTATAAAATATATCGGGCATATGTTCGAGGAAAAGTTTCCAGTTTCATGCTCAATGATCCAACAATATCAGATATTGAAAAATACAAAGCAAAACAATTAGCACAACGTTATTTTGATTTAGCACATTCATATATACATCAATAAATAACAAATAAAATGACAAAGATGAAATAATAAAATATCTTATAACAAAAAATATGGTGTTAGTATGAGAGAACCGTTTATAGAGTATATACAAACCAAATTTAATCCAAAAACACTGCTGATATCATGTGGTTTACCAGGAACATATAAAACCGAAACAACTCAAGAAATTGCAAAAATACACAATATTCCAATATTAAGAACAGACATAATTCGGCGGGAAATACTAAAAAACGTAGATATCTTTGATGAAAAAGTTGCCTCTAATTTTGAGATACGTAAAAAAGTATATGACGAAATGTTTAAGCGAGCGGAATCTCTATTAAAAAATAAAAAAAGCGTTATACTTGATGCAACCTTTGTCACCCAGGAGCTTCGATTACGAGCAGCAGCAATTGCTGAACAGCAACAAAAAAAATTAACAATACTGCAGACACATTGCTCAAAACAGGCAAGCATCAGAAGAATACTAAAAAGAACAAAAGAAAACTATGAATCAAATGCATTAACTGAACAGGCATATCTAAATAATGTAAAAAAATTCCAAGAAGTTAATCTAAAAGAGATTAAAGATAACCGTCCTACTCTTACGATTCTTCATTTACTTGTTGATACTGAATTAGATCCACCAAATCAATGGTATATTGTTGAAAAAGAAGAACAATAAATAAAATAATGATGCATGATGGTAAAAATAACGGGATACAAAATCGATTTGGACAAAGCAGTAAATGAGATAGTGTCAAAAAACTATCAAACAGTTGCCCTACAAATCCCTGAAGGATTAAAAAGAGATATATGGGATTTTGTACAAATTTTTGAACACAAAACAAATGCAACAATATTAGTTAGTGCAGATCCCTGTTTTGGTTCATGTGATATACCATATAATAAAATGAAAGATCTTAACGTTGACTTTATTGTTCATATTGGCCATACGCCAATTCCTTCACTTAATAATACATCAATCCCAACAACAATATTAAATGCATATTCAACAATTGATGTATCACCTACTATTGAAAAATCTTTATCATATCTTGAAGGAAAAAAAATTGGTGTTGTCACTACCGCTCAACATATTCATCTGTTACCAACCATTAAAAAAAAATTAAAAGAAAACAATTTTACCCCACTGCTTTCAAAAGGAGATAAAAGAATTTATCACAACGGCCAAATTTTAGGATGTAATTTTACTGCAGCAACAGCCATAGCCAATAAAACAGACTCCTTTTTATTTATTGGTAGCGGAACTTTTCATCCTTTAGGGCTTTTACTAAGCTGTAAAAAACCAGTGATTGCAGCTGACCCATATACCAAAACCATACAAAAAAAAGAACTTGAGGAGCTAAAAGATAGCGTTCTTCGTCAACGATATGGAGCAATTGCTTTATCAAAAAATGCAAAACGATATGGGATAATAATCGGACTTAAACAAGGACAACAACGACTACAAACCGCATACCAAATCAAAAAATTATTACACGCCCATAACAAAAAATCACTATTTATCGCCCAAGATCAATTCTCCCCTACCAACCTACAAGGATTTGATAAAATTGATTGTTATGTCTCAACAGCATGTCCACGAATAGCTATCGATGATTACCTTCAATATAAAATACCAATTATCACCCCCATTGAGCTTGAAATCATTTTAGGGGAAAAACAATGGCAAGACTACAGATTTGATGAGATTTATGAGTAGATCATAAAAAATGTTTAATAGCCTAAATCATCACAAAATCTTTTATGTATTCTACTATTCCCAAAATATTCAATGAATGAGTTAAAACTAAATTGTGCTGCCCTAGATGAACTTCTTGGAGGAGGAATTGAACCAGGAATAATAACCAAAATCTATGGAGAAACTGGCACAGGAAAAACAAATATCTGTCTTCAAGCATCAAAAGAATGTGGAAAAAATAAAGGAAAAGTTGCCTATATTGATTCAGAAGGAGTTTCCATCGAACGCTTGCACCAGATGTGTATGGATGAAAATTTTGAAAAAATTTTTAAAAATATCTTATTTTTTTCTCCAAATTCTTTTAAAGAACAAGAAGAAACGATCAGTAAAGCTTTAAAAATAAAAGGATTAAAACTTATCATTGTTGATAGCATTAGTTTTTTTTATCGTTTAAATCTTGAAGAAGATAGAGAAGGAATTATGCGGTCTTTCACCAGACAAGTAGCAGAATTACAAATAAATTGTCGGCAGAAAAACCTGTATGTCATCCTAGTTGAACAAGTCTATAGCGATAAAAATGGAGAAATAAAACCATTCACCAATAGAGATACCGATCATATGATTAAAACTGTCATTAAACTTGAGAAAAAAGGAATTGGCAAAAGACAAGCAACGTGTATGAAACATCGATCTCAAGCAGAGGAGCAAAAAAAATGCTTTAGCATAACTGCAAGGGGTTTACAATAACAATATGAGAAGTAAAATAATAGGGAGAATATGAATAAAAACGATGAATTAAATTATAAAACCCTAAGAAGAATCCAACAAGAAGAAACAAATTCACCACTACTCACAAGAATAGATCCATTGTTTTACAAAAAATTTTCAGAGTATATTACTTATTTGGAAAAAATCGCAGAAAATGAAAAAAATGAACAAAAAATTAAATTATACAATAATGAAATTCAAAATATTAAAAAAATTGGTTTAACAATCTATGAAATTCGAGAAAAAAAAATAGTACAAGCAGCCCTATCAACAGTCAGAGGGGCAAAAATAGATATGAAAAATATAACAGAAAAAGAAAATACTTTATTTATCTCTCTTGTAGAACATATTACAAAATCACGTAAACAAATTTTAGAGGAAAAAGAGGAAAAAACTGAAAAAAAACAACATCTGTCCACTCAAGAAAACATCAATAAAAACAGGCATGATATTGTCCGAGTCATTCAAGATACCCCCACATTTATTGGGACAGATATGAAACCATATTGTTTACATAAAAATGATGTTCTAACTTTGCCTGATGAAATGAAAAACCCCCTTCTAAAAAAAGAAATTGTTAGCCTGATAAAGCAAATTAATGAATAGGATTAATTAGTAATAATAATATTTAAACCAATAACTCGTATTTCAGGCTACATTTTTATATAAGCTCTTTATTAGGGTTACAACTTAATAGTGATGAATATGCAGAAACCAAGAAAATTAAAGCGATACTGCCCTACATGTAAATCTCATACCGTTCATGATGTTGAAAGAGTTAAAAAAAGAAAAGCAAGTGAATTACGACAGGGACAACGACGGTTTAGAAGAGTCATGAGAGGATATAGGGGATTCCCACGTCCAAAACCTGAAGGAAGAGAGAAAACAAGCAGACGAGTTGGATTACGATACAACTGTAATAAATGTAAAAAAATGCATCAACCAGCTAGTATACGATCAAAAAAATTGGAAATAGGAGAATAATTCTATGAAACAAACAAAAAGCAAATTTATAAAAGTGCGATGCAATGATTGTGAAAATGAACAGGCTTTATTTGATAAGGCTAGCAGTACAGTGAACTGTCATATCTGTGGAAGTAAATTAGCAATCCCTGCTGGAGGGAAAGCAAAAATAAAAGGAAAGATTTTAGAGATAGTCGAATAAGGTACCATATATGATAATAAAGAATTACCCTGAGGAAGGAGATTTAGTAGTTGGAACAGTACTCAAAGTTCAGGGTTTTGGTGCATTTGTATCTCTTGATGAATATCCAAATAAAGAAGGTTTTATCCATATTTCTGAAATATCTACAGGATGGGTAAAACGAATACGTAATTATGTACGAGAAAAACAAAAAGTTGTTTGTAAGGTATTACGAGTAGATTCAGCAAAAAACCATATTGATCTCTCATTAAAACGAGTAAATGATCATCAACGAAGAGAAAAAATCCAAGAATGGAAAAACAGTCAGAAAGCAGCAAAACTTTTTGAAATGGTTGCTCAAAGCCTTGGAAAAACTGTTGAAAAATGTTATCAAGAATTCGGGGAAGAATTAATAAAAACATATGGCTCATTATTTGAAGCATTTGAAGAATCTGCATATGATTTAGATTCACTAAAAAAAGAAGGTTTCACTGGAGAATGGATTAAAGAATTTGTAAAAACAGCTAAGGACAATATCTCTATCCCATTTGTTACTATTAAAGGTCAGATTGCTATCTCTTGCTGGCGTTCAGATGCAATAAAATATATACGAGAAGCATTAATTCTTGCAGAAAAAAGTGAATACGAAGACGTAGATATTCAAGTTAAATATATTGGAGCACCCCGTTATCTCATTTCTGTTAAAGCACCTGATTACAAAATCGCAGAAGATCAGATAAAAAAAGCAGTTGATCGATCAACAGAATATATATCAAAATATGATGGAGAATGTACCTTCAAACGTGAAATTGAAGAATAATGTCACAAATATTATATTGTAAAACATGTAAAACATATACACTTGATTACATATGTGCTAGATGTAAAAAGCCTACAATCATAAAAAAACCTGCTCGTTACTCTCCACAGGATCGTTTGGGCAAATATAGAAGAGAATTAAAAAAAAGTAATATTAAGAATGGATGAACAATGGAAATAGTAACCGTAAAATATATTAATAAAAAGCCACAACTGGATAACCCAATTTTTATAGAGGGGCTTCCAGGAATTGGAAATGTTGGAAAACTTGCAGTAGAACATTTAATAGAAATGACAGATGCCATAAAATTTGCCGAGCTGTATAGTAAAGACTTCCCCCCACAGGTATTTATTAACTCTGATGGGACTATTAAACTTGTCAATAATGAATTTTATTACGTTAAAGCCAAGAAAAAAAACCAAAGAGATATGATCCTTCTTACAGGAGATTACCAAGGATTATCATCACAGGGACAATACGAACTTGTTGAAAAAATATTAGATATAGTTGGGGAATTAGGAGTTAAAGAAATCTATACTCTCGGAGGATACGGTCTTGGCTATGAAATTAAAAAACCAAAGGTCTTATTTGCTGTTACTGATAAAAAACTTGTGAAAAAAATAAAAGAGTATGGTGCCATTTTTAAGAAAAATGAGCCAGGAGGCGGGATAATTGGAGCTAGTGGACTCATCCTTGGATTAGGCAAACTACGGGGATTTGAGGCAGTTTGTTTCATGGGAGAAACACCAGGATATCTCGTTGATCCAAACAGTGCAAAAGCGATTCTAAAGATTTTGACCAAGATTACAAAAGTCGAAGTTAACATGGATCGTCTTGAAGAAAAAGCAAAAGAAATTGAATATATATCCAAACAACTCAGCGAAATGGAAAATGTTAAAGATAAAACCGATGAGCTTGGATACATTGGATAACATTCTATCCAATATTTTTTAATAGAATATATTGTAAAAGAAAAGATTGTTTAGATTGTTATAGCCATATCTCTCATATAAAAACCCTTAAAAGATAATTATCCTTGTCAGATTTCATGAAATATCCCTTAGAGATTTATGAAAAACAAATAATTTCGGTTTTAAAAAAAATCTTTTCAGATCATAACATCACCATTAAATTGGAGATACCCCCTGAAAATATGGGAGATTTCGCTTTCCCCTGTTTTAGTCTTGCACCTCTATTAAAAAAATCTCCTATAGATATCGCTAATGATATTGCAAAATCTATACAGAAAAATGAATACATAACCAAAATAGAACCAAAAGCAGGATATGTAAATTTTTATATCAATAAAACAAATCTTATCTCAGAAACTCTTAGATTGATATTATCAATGAATAAAAAATATGGTACCCTACAAAAAAAAAATATAAAAATTATTATTGAGCATACTTCAACCAATCCCAATGGTCCGATGCACGTTGGAAGAGCGCGAAATCCAATTATTGGTGATACACTTGTACGAATTTTTAAAGCATCAGGGTATAAGGTTGAATCACAATTTTATCTTGATGATATGGGAAAACAAGTTGCCATTCTCACATGGGGAGTAAACCATATTGATCCAAATACATTACCAAAAACAGAAAATAGTAAACCAGATCATTTTTATGTTGCATTTTATCAAGAAGCAAACAAAAGAATGCAAACTAATAAACAAGTGGAACAAGAAATCAGAGATATTATAAAAAAACTTGAGCATGGAGATATTAAAACAATTAAAACTGTTCACAATGCATATAAACCAGTTTTAGAAGGGATAAACAGTAGTTTACATGAAATCAACATATATATAGACAGATATATTGCTGAATCGACATTCATCAGAGATAACAGTGTCAACACAATAATTTCAAAGCTTAAAAAATCAGATTATTGTTTTGAAGAAGACGGAGCATATTATCTAGATTTAAAATCATTTGGAGTTCAAGGAAGAAACACAAAATTCTTTTTAATTCGTCGTGACGGGACCACACTCTACGCAACAAGAGATATTGCATATCATCAATGGAAAGCTGAACAAGCAGATCTTTTACTCAACATACTTGGTGAAGATCACAAACTTGAATCTAAACAAGTAGAAATAGCCTTAAAAATACTTGGGACAGCAGTCATTCCAGAAGTCTTATTTTATGCATTTGTTTCACTGCCTGAAGGTAAAATGTCTACTAGAAGAGGAAGGGTAGTGTATCTTGATGATCTCATCGAAGAATGTATTGAGCGGGCTTATATTGAAGTAAAAAAACGAAGAGGCGACGATCTCTCAGAGAAACAGATGAGATCTATAGCAAAAATAGTAGGAATAGGATCATTACGATATAACATCATAAAGGTTCAACCTGAAAAAGATATGATTTTTAAATGGGAAGAAGCATTAAATTTTGAAGGAAACGCAGCGCCCTTTATCCAATACGCCCATGCACGATCATGCAGTATTTTATCGAAAGTAAAAGAAACAAAAAAAGAATTTGATCCTTGTTTACTTGTCCATAACACTGAAATATCCTTAATAAAACAATTAGCCAGATATCCTCTCATACTCAAAGAATCACATCAATCATACAAGCCACACATAATGGCAAATTATGTATATGAAACTGCCTCATTATTCAACCAATTCTATAGAGACTGCCCTGTAATCCCTGAGAAAAACGATATGGTTCGTAAAACACGGATAACATTAGTTGATGCGACTCGTATTGTATTACAAAACGCATTAGATCTACTTGGAATTCAGGCACCTGAGGAAATGTAATGCAGTATAACATTATAGAATGCGATTCTCTCTTACGAACAATAACAAAAAAAGATACACTCTTCTCTGGGAATTATTGCATCGACCCCTATCAATATTGTGAATTTGGATGCAAATACTGTGACTCTTCATTTGAAAAAAAAATATTTGTGAAAAAAAATTCCGAAAAAATTTTAGATAAAGAATTACAAACAAAACAAAAAGGAACAATTATTATTGGTTCAGTTCACGACCCATATCAACCTGCAGAACAAACATATGAGATGACAAAAAAAATTTTAAAAGTCATAAAAAAACATAACTTTCCTTGCCATATTCTTACAAAATCAATTCTCATACAGCGAGATATCAATCTAATATCATCAATGAACTGTACTGTAACAATCAGTATATTGTCATTAAATAAAAAAATATCACAACTATTTGAACACAAAGTTTCTTCCACTCAAAACCGCTTAGAAATTGTTAAAACTTTAGTAGAACATAATATTATAACGGGTGTTGCATTAATTCCGATTATGCCCTATATTAATGATGGAGAAATACAACAAATAATTAAAGAAATAAAAAACAAAAAGCCATATTATATACTACATAAATATTTAGAACTAAAAGGAGAACAAAAACAGATATTTTTTTCATTACTTCAACAACAGTATCCTGATCTTCTATCAACATATACAATAATCTATAACAATACCATCAGACCCAAAAAGGAATATATCAAAACTATAGACAATCAGATACATCAGTATTGTAAGAAATGCAACATATCTCAAAAAATACAATAATAAAAATATGAGAAAAAAATATTCTTCTATCTTAGGATTTTTTAATACATTCTCTGTATTTTACTTATCCTCTTCGTGTGATGAAGAATCTTTTTTCGTATCACGAGTTATTTTTTCAAAAAACTCATCAATCTTTTTGTCATCTATTTGAACAAAAACATTTTTATCTTTTTTTTTGTTAGAAAAGTCTTCATCTGAAATTTTATCATTAACCTGAACAAATGATTCGTCTTTTTTTTCAATTTCATTCATATCAGAAATCGAATCTCTATTTTCAGAAATAGTTTCCTCTTCACGTATCTTTGGTTTATTTTCGGAACTATCAATCTGTTTCATATCGTTAGAATTTGAATTTTGACTTTTATCCTTTGTAGAATAAACCATTTCCTTTACCTGAATGTCTTTTCTTTGAAAAAAATTGTTATTTTTAGATACCATTTGAAACATATCAATAAGAAAATCCATCTCCTGCGATGTAGGAGCCCAACAAGTTTGATTAGCATCAGCTAAAAAATTTGGCGCATTTCGATCAAAATTTAGAGTAAGAATAAAATTATTTGATGTTTTACTTTTTTCAATCTGGATTTTTATGAAAATGTTTCCTTCATTTTCCACTCTTTCCAACCTCACATCATTGTCCCGTATACATTATTAGGGACTTATACTTTTCTTTAATAACGAAGGATTAAAAATTACGTAACATATATATTTATTCAATATATTTACATTATAGAACAATTCGGATGAGGAGAATATGAAAAAAATAATGGTCGTTGACAATGAGCCAGATATAGTTGATTTAACAAGAACTGTTTTAGAAATTGGCGGGTATACTGTTATTCCGGTGTACAGTGGTGAAGAATGTCTGCGAGAACTTGAAAAAGAAAAAGTTGATCTAGTTCTCTTAGATATTATGATGCCCGGAATGAGTGGATGGGATGTTTTTAATAGAATAAAAAAGAAAAACAGTGAAATTAAAGTAGCATTTATGAGCGTACTAGAAATTTCAGATAAAAGAAAACAAGTTCTCTTAGACGAAGGCCTTTCCGACTACATTATGAAACCATTCGACAAAGATAGTCTTCTCGAACGTGTTGATAGAATATTAAATAGTTAAATAAACTACTTACCAAAACAACATAATAAAAATGGAATACAGTATTATGGATCAAGCTGAAATAGTAAAAATTTTAAAAGAAGAGGAAAGACTTGGGAAGCTAAAAACACAGGAAAAAAAAAGATTACCATCAACATCTTATGCTTGAAAGGATATTCAAAGAAAACAATAATTATGAATTAAATAATAAGAATAAAAACCTCACCAAAGACATAGAAAACATTACCGAGGCTTATAAAACTATTTTTGAAAATTATCAAATAGCCATAACTCTTGCCGATAGAAACGAACAAATAATCTCATGGAATAAATACACAGAGGATCTTTTAAATATGAAAGAACAGGATTTGTACAAAAAGCCTGTTCGTTTATTGTACCCCCCCGAAGAATGGGAAAAAATTCGAGCAGAAAACGTTCGAAAAAAAGGAATTAAATATCGAATGCAGACACAAATACTGAAAAAAAATAATGAAATATTCGATGTTGAATTATCATTATGTATTTTAAAAGGAGAAGGTGGAAATGCTGTTGGTTCCATTGGAATAATAAAAGACATAACAGCATTGAAAGAAACTGAAAAAAAACTCAAAGAATCAGAAAATAAATATAAACTAATATTTGAAAACTCTGCCGTCGCAATAACATTAACAGATGAAAATGAAAATATCATTTCATGGAATTCATATGCTGAAAAACTTTTTGGAACAAAAAAAGATGAGCTCTTTAGAAAACCAGTTTCATCATTATATCCAATTGAAGAATGGCAAAAAATACGCAAACAAAACATTCGTCAAAAAGGAATGCAACATCATTTAGAAACAAAGATAATTACAAAAAATAAAGAATTACTGGATGTAGATATATCATTAAGCGTTTTAAAAGATAAAACAGGAAACATAGTTGGATCAATCGGTGTAATAAGAGATATTTCCGATAGAAAAAAAATTGAACGTCTCCTCAAATCAGTAATGCAAAACGCTGGAGATTCAATATATCTAATAGATAAAAATTATAGATATATCTTAGCAAACAATGAACTACTTAAAAGATTTAATAAAACAAAAGAAACCCTGATAGGAAAAACCATTTCTGAACTATATCCATTGAATGAAGCAAAAGAGTTTGTCAATAAAATAGATCAAGTATTTAAAACTGGAAAAATAATAAAAGATGAGCATAAAAAAAACAATAGATGTTTTCTACGAACAATCAGCCCAATACAAGATACTCTTACAAACCAGACAACGGCTGTTTTAATCATTTCAAAAGATATAACCGAGATAAAAAAAACACAAGAGATTGTATTAGAAAATGAAAAAAAATATAGATCAATATTTGAATTTTCTCCGGAATCAATTATAATCATTGATAAAAACGGATTGGTCCAAGATGTTAATGGACGGTTTTATAATTGGCTTGGATATAAAAAAGAGGACATCATTGGTAAAGAATTTGTGACAATACCCATCTTTTCAAAACAACATCACGATAAAATAAAAAATATATATTCAAAAAGAGTTGAGAATTCAGAAATCCCTTCATATGAACTTGAATTTGTTACTAAAAATGGTGATAAAAAATTTGGACTGGTACAATCTAACATAGTTAAAGATGAGCATACACAATTTGATTCAGAACTTATGGTAATATCAGATATAACAGATAGGAAAAGAATGGAAAACGCATTAAAACAAAGCGAACAAAAGTTTAGACTAGTATTGGAAAACTCTATTGATATGATTTATCAAATAAATATAAAAAAAGGAACCTATGAATACGTGAGTCCTTCTTCAAAAAAAGTTTTAGGATACACTCCTGAAGAGATACACAAATTTGGAATCGCAAAAATGATTCGGCTTATTCACCCTGATGAAAGTCCAAGTATCAATAAAATAAATAAAGATATAACACAGAATAAAAAAGATAAAGAATCGATTCAAAGTTTGGAATATCGGTTTAATCATAAAAAAATAGGATATCGATGGATTAGTGATATCCGTTCAATCATTTACAATCAGAATAATGAACCCGAATCAATTATCGGAACGATTAAGGATATAACTGACCGGAAAAAAGTCTGGGATGAAATGGTTAAATCTGAAGAAAAATATAGAGTTTTAGCTGAAACATCAGCAGATGGTGTTTTCACTACTGATGTTCTTGGCCGACTTACCTATGTCAATCCATCTCTTGAAAAACTCATGGGTCGAAGAAAAAGTCAAATCCTTGCTACTCCGTTTAAAAATTATTTATCCGAATCATCAGTCTATCAATTCCAGCAGATTATCACTGATATAAGAAAGAAGAATGAAAAAATGGAGAATGTTGAACTGTCGTTAATACATCAAGATGGATATATTATCCCCATTGAAACCAATATTGCACCTTTGAAAAAAGATGATACATTTGTTGGCATTGAATGCACAGTACGAGACATCTCTGAACGTGAAAGCATTGTTCGTGAATTAAAAAAATCAGAAAAACTTCGAACTGAATTTATGAATATCGCAGCTCACGAATTAAAATCACCAGTAACCCCAATAAAAGGATATTTAGAACTTATCGAATCAGATAAAACTGTTGACGAGAAAATAAAAAAATGGGCACGCATTGGTTTAAGAAATGCTGATCGATTGCTATTACTAGTAAATGATATCTTAGATGTATCCAGACTTGATACCGATACCATGCGTTTTAATATGGAAAAAATAGACACTGTGCAGATATTGGAAAATGCTTTAGAGGATATCCAACCAATAATCCAACATAAAAAATTAAAATTAATAAAAAAATTTCCAGATACTCTACCAAAGATATTTGCTGATAAATATAGGCTTTCCCAGGTATTGAAAAACTTACTTGGAAATGCAGTGAAATTTACTGATTATGGATCTATTACTTTAAAAGCTTGGCATAAAGACAATAGCCTTTTCATCAGCATCGAAGATACAGGCATTGGTATATCAAATTCAGAACTAGAAAAAATATTCACAAAACTCTACCAAGCATATACCGGCGAAGACAGAAAAAATGAAGGAGCAGGGCTTGGTTTGTATATATGTAAAGAGATAATACAAAAACATAGAGGAAAAATATGGGCTGCTAGTCAAATCGGAAAAGGAAGTATTTTTACTATTCAGCTCCCTTCCTAATTTTTAATGGATTATTAAAAATATAAAATTCCATCTCACCACTTGAAGCATAATTACCTTCTTCATCAAAAATCTTTGTTTCAAGAGTATGTTTCATAAATGCTTTTTCGTCCCATTTCCAACAAAAAGGAGCTGATGTCAAGGTTCCCTTTAATTGTCCATCAACATATATCTCAGCTTTGCTGATTTCAGGTTCATCAATTGTGATACTTAAAGGACCAAAAATAATTGTTTTTATAAAAGGAATAATCTTTTTATTTTTAATATATAAAAAATGATCAATAGAAATCTGTTTTTTTGCAAGAATAAGAAAAATTGCAACAATACCGCCAATCATAGTTCCAAAAAAAATCATTACACTATATTGTTCAATTAATGATTTTTTAGGAGGAGAACCATATGAAAAATAAAAATAAGTCACGCTACTTGAAATAAAGCTAGTTCCATGTATTGCTTCCGCATCAATTTCAAAAACATACGTTCCATTCTCAAGATAAGACGGAGGCGTATACTTAAAGATTTTATTATCTGTAGTAATAAGCTTAGTTTCAATTCTTTGATTAGCAAAAGAAGCATAAGTAATTTCTACAGGAGTATTATAGGTAATTACTATAGTTTGAAAGTTTTTATCAATAATTCCTCCGTCTACAGGTTGAAAGATTGGTGTTTGTACTTTCTGATAGATTCCTGTAAAAATAAATTCATAGAGTATTTCAGGATCATCTAAAACATATACCTTATTATTTTTTCTCCAGATAAATTCAGATGATATTTTCCGTTGGTTCGTTGTCACACTAAGTGAAGCACCAGGATAGATATCATCTATTTCAATATAAATCCACTTTGCTTTATCAACTTTAACACTAAGGATAGCTTGTTGTTTATCTTCATTAATAATCGTATTTACAATACTCCCAACATTATAGACAATAGATTTAATTTCATTTGTTGATGTATGCCATATAAATTCTGGGATATCATCATCACTTATTGATATAAGAAACGAGATGCTGCCACTAAGATTAAGTGAACCTTCATGGGTTGCACTAAGTTTTTTGTTTGGATCAACAAAAGTATCAACAACAGAATCACCTGTACTATCATAACAATAAAATGGTTGTGGCAACGAAATATTATAATGCGTTGAGATTTTTTCGATGGTAGAATCGGAAGCTTTTATTATTTTTGTTTCAATGATCTTACAATGCGTTGTATCAGTATTTGTATTCCCATCATTATCAATTACTGTTAATGAAATGGTATAATTACCACTTGAGGAATATACATGAGAAACTATTGATCCTGATGCAGTAATACCATCACCAAAATCCCATACATGTTCTGTAATAGAACCATCTAAATCGAAACTTGATGAAGCATTAAAAATGATCTCTTCGGCAACAACACCAAGATATGGGCCATTAGCTTTTGCAGTTGGATTTTTAGTATCAGCAATATTATTTGAGGTATCATTTGCATAAATGACGCAATATACCCCATCAGGAGAACCCTGAGGAATAATAACTTTTTTATAATAGTTTTTACCCGTCGATAAATCAAGGTCCATTGCAGCTGTCTTTTTTTGGGTATCACCATACCAATATTCAATAAATACCGTGGAGACAGCACAGTTATCCATAATGTTTGCTGCAAACGTATAACTGCCAGGGAAATCCTCAAAAGATGGCCCAAATCGTTCTATAGTGATCAAAGGGGGGATTGTATCAATAACAGCAACGGTTTTTATATCAGTAGAAACACTATTACCCCATTTATCCTCTGAATATAAATAATAGGTTAAACTTTGAGTAGTGCTGTCTAGTGTAATTGATCGTTTAAAATAATCTCCAGTTGTATGATTAAGAGAATAATTCCCTGTCTTTGTTCCATGAGTCCAATTAACATAAACCATTAAATCTGGTGCACTATCCTGGTCATCTGTTACTGTTGCATTAAAAATAAATCTAGCCATTGGCTCACCTGTAGATTCAGAATTGTCTTTAATAGTGGGTGCGATACCTGAAAGGATGTTAAAAGAGTATGTATTTGACTTAGCCCAATTTCGTGAATCACTAGCTTCGATATTAAAATAATATGTTCCAACAACAGCAAAAACTTGTGAATATGAAAATATATCTCCATCTCGACTTTCATATATTGTATAATTATTTATTATTCCCATCGGGTTAGTAATATTTATAAAAGCCGAAGTTAATTTAACGTTATCTATAATCTCAACCTTTATTTTTGTTTGACCCCCAAGAATTTGAGATTCAGGAGTAACAATAGGTGTTTTAATAACAGGATTTGTTGTATCAATCAATGCTCCTTCATCAACTTTTGAAACATTGAAACTATAAGGATATTCAGTATTGATATAGTCGTCCCAATAGTTACCATAAATAGGTATTTGACCAATAATATTGGTTTGTTGAATCTGTTGATTCCAAATGTTCAAATTGTTACTTGGACTAATATCTCTGGCATTTACAGCGTTACCCATAAAAAAATTATTAAAAATTCTACTGTTGACAGTATAATAGTTAATATGGATCCCATACTGATGGTTATCAGAAATAACATTGGTATGAATATAATTATTTGTAGAGTTATGAAGTCGTATACCATCAAAAAGGTTTGAATGAATCGTATTTTTTTCAATAGTACTATTATCATCAGCAAATAAAAACAATCCATGTCTTTCGTTATCTGATATTATACAACTTTGTATCATATTATAAGAACCAACAACGATAAAACCATAATTTTTATTTTTTCTAACTACATTGTTATTTATTTTATAATTGTGACTAGAATTTTCTATTCTGATTCCACTATCAATATTTTCATAGATATCATTATTTGAAATATCCTTATTGTAATTACACTGATCAAGAAGATATACCCCATTTTTACTATTTTTTGAAATGTTATTAGATGTAATTGTATTATAAGTAGATGATTCTTTTAATAAAATACCATTCACTCTATTACTTCGTATACTTGGATTATCATAAAAAACATTATTTGATGATTTATAGCTGAAAATACCATTTTCATTATTGTTTATATTATTTTGAGTAATCTCATTGTTGCTGGATTCATATAAATATATTCCTTCACCGCTATTTGAAATAATTGTATTAAAGTAAATAGTTGTATGATCGCAATTATTCAGATATATCCCATGATTTCCACCAGTAATAATAGTATCAATTATTTTACATTTGTTAGCAGTGATGTACACTACTGCATTAGTTGAAGAATCACCACTATTTTTTATTGTAAAGCCGCTAAAATCGACAGATTGATTAGTAATATTAACTGTGTTATCAACACCAGTACCTTCAATTATTGTAATAGTTGGATCCTCTCCAAAGACATTTAATGATGTTTTATTAATAACAATATTTTCATTATATGTCCCAGCATATACAATAATTCTATCGCCTTCTGATGCTTTGTCAATTGCTTTCTGGATTTGGTTAAAATGAGTTACATTCCAGCCTGGCGTATTATTATTATAATCATCTTTAACAAAAAATTTTGGTAATGGATCTGCACTGCCAATAGTATATAAACCAGAAAAAGAAGAAAATATTTGAACCACTAATATAAACAATAATAAGACTGTACTAGTTTTTAATCTCATCCCACCCGTATGCATATCCAGTTGCATATGCAAATATAATCATATCATAAAAACATTGCTATTTAAAATAATCAATAAACCTCCATTTATCTATCCCAAGGCATCGTTTTATCAAGATAATGAGTCCAAAGCTTCTCATATTTTTTGTCTAGAAGTTGAGATTTTTCAAGTATTGTAAAATCATTTTTAACCATAATGTCAATATGTTTTCCAAGGCTAGTATTCCTTATTTGTTTTTTTAACAGTTCTCGTATATCAACATACTTTCTTCTAATTTCTACATACCATCCGTTATTTTTTTTAAAAGGATTTATTATAGTCCGAGCATTATTTTTCCATTTTTGAATGAATTCATCACTATTTTTTTGTAAATTAGCAGGAGGCCCCTTATGAATAACTGTAGGGCATAGTATGCAACTTTTTGGAGATAAAACAATATAAAAAAAATCAGAATTGATATAAAAAAAAGCATCATTGATTATAAAATCATATTGTTCACACAATTCAACAATCGCGCGCATCGATTTTCTCACTTGAGGATATAAATTTTCAGAAATGATTTTAGGTTTTTTTATTTTTACAGCTATAAAATCACGATCTCCAATGGTCTTTTTTATTTTTGAAATAGACCATGCTTTCTGTTTTTTAGGAAAGAAAAAAGTCAAACGAGGATTAACTATGTAGTCAGAACATGCTTTAACAAATAAATCAAATTTTTCTTTTGACAGTGCCGATGCTACATTTCTCTCACTATCAACAGGATCAATAAAAACGAGAGGTGTATTAAAATCTGGAAATATTTCATTTTTTAATGATAATTTTACACCAAAAGACCAACCCTGAGCATGCAGCAACAGATAATGAAATGATGAATATTTCAAGATAAGTAATTCACAGAGATAACCAGAAAAGCCTTCAACTTCAGCTTCAGCTCCATAACAGCCTATTCCTCTCAGAAATTGTTTGAGTAACCTAACCTCATTTTTTTGTGTTTCCTTTAAATGTTTTTTTATATATTTTGTATGAAAAGGAGTTCTATCTACCGCCGAGAGTTTCTCTGATGTTGACTCGATTTTATAGCAGGGGACAATTTCTGTTTTAAAACCATTAAATTCTCCTCGCAAATATGGGTGCTCGGCAAAACACTCCTCAGTATGAGTTAATACCTTTCTCCCAATAGAAAGACCGATTTCCTGTAATACTGTTCGTGGAGTGGATGGAGGAAAACATAAAAATAAATCTATGTCTAGATTATCGTTGATATAGGTGTCTTTTTCTGTTGATCCAACAAGTTCAATCTCAATAGGATACCTAATTTGTGAAATGAGTTGTTCAATAATTTTTTTAAGATTTTTTACAGAAGATTCAAGTTGAATTCTTTCTGTTTTTGTTGGAACAACTTTTTCAAGAACTTGTTGTTCAATAACTGCTGATTTCCGTTTCATTTATTTCTCCGACATATATTTAACTAAATAGAACCCTCCAACAGCTAGGATGATTCCAGCAATAACGTCAATAATCCAATGAATAGCTAAATAGATAACTGACAATATCACACATATTGCACAAAAATAACAAAAATATTTATATTTTTTATGAACTCCTTGAGATAACGATAACGCAATCAGAAGCGATACAGCAACATGCAAAGAAGGAAAGCAATTATTAGTAGTTGTTGTAGAATAATAAAATGTATCAATCGAAGGAATAACAAGTTCTAATGCGGATGGATGAGTGTAATATGTATAAACATTAGTTACTGGAAAAAAAAGATAAAATGGAAGTGAACATACATATATCAACCCTAGGCCATAGGAAAATATTTTTAAAAATTTTACATCATTGTATAAAATAAAATATAATATTGTAAACCAAAGCGTGAAAGGATAGACTATAATATACATGAAAACAAAAAAATAAACCAGTATTGGATTCCAGTATTGGGGGATCATTAAACCGATTCCAAAATCTAAAGTTGACATCAAAGGAGCAAAATCAATATCGATTAATGTAGAAACATAGGGATGAATAATATTTACCTGAAAAAGATGAATAATAGTAACAAATAAGATTATTGCTAGAGATATTTTCTGTTGAACTATCAAATAAAAAAAATGAGAAAAGGAGATTTTTATTAGATTTTTTTGTAAAAAAATTAAAACACTACAAGAAAAAAATATAACATGAAACAAACCTAAAACCAAAAACCAATAATAACTAATGACAATCACCTAACTTAAAGAGGGTTGAAAAAGTGTTGTATATATTGGTCCTGACGATGTAAGAACACTTTTTTTCAGCGATATAGATTGGATCTGTTGAGTACCAAAATGTGTATTTTCATATCTTTTTACAACATCTAATAATTGTTGTTTGTTTTTTGATGTTTTCACTCTGCCTAGAGTAAGATGAGGAGTAAACTCTTTTTTTTCTTTCTTAAAACCAATCTGTGATAAAGAATTATTCAGTTCATATGCCATAGTTTTCATTGCATCGGCTTGTTGAATTCCAATCCACACTACTTTAATATATTTCTGATTTGGAAAAACACCTGTCCCCTGTAAATTAATAGTAAAGACTGGTACATTTTTTATTGTTTTTGTCATTATATTTTTAATATCATCAAGATATCTTTCATCAACATCGCCAAGAAATTTTAATGTTACATGGATTTGTTGTAAATCAACAAATTTAATGTCAGCACCAATATTTTTTATGTCTTTTTCAAATTCAAAAATTTTTGGAAGCGCATTGATTTCTATTGCAATAAATCCTCGAAATATTGCCATTACAACTCCTACAGAGAAAAAAATTAACTACAACCATCTATAAAATTTTATTGCCTATGCTGTCCCGTGATAATATCACACCTTTATTCATCAATGGATATTTTATATGTATCTTGAGGGTTTTTAACGTGAATATCATAAGATTGAGAGTCACTCATTATCCCCTGTTCAACTAGCTTTTTTGTAATTTTGGGGACTGTTGCAGGACCAAGAACTGCACCAGGTCTTTTCCGATCATCAATATAATCTGTTTCCATTAAAAATCGAGATCCTTTCGCCAATGAAGAAACAATATTTTTTTTACTTGCAAGAACTGAAGGCATTAACCCAAAATTTTCTTCAAATGTAATTAATGAAGGGGAAAAATGTTTAACGATTTTATGGCAAGACAAACCAACATCCTTACCCATCTCACAGAGTTGTTTACATTGCACGGGAGTTGTGCTTTCAGTATGCAATATAACAGGACATCCAACATCACTAGCTTTTTTCATTCCATATCTGAGAATTTCATTTGAATCATGTAGCGTTTGTTCATCAACAGGAAAATGTGGACGTCCTATTTCTCCAATACCAACAATCTTATTTTCCTGATAAAGACGTGCTGCTTCATCTATGCCTTTTTTCATGATAGTAATAGTTTTCTGCCTACCAAACTTTTCAAATAATTTAATATAATCAACAGGATACGGACCGACAGTAACATACACAGTGACATCGACTTTTTGCCGAATTTCATCTGCCATACGCAGCGTATAATCATAACAAGACCGATAGCTTTTTTCCTCTATAACCTTTAAGGGCATAGGATATTGACATAAAACAAAATGAGTCCCACCAGCTTTACAAAAATTTTTCACCGCATCAATAAATAATCCATCTTTTCGCAGATGCATATGATTATCAAAACAGATCAAAGAATAACCCTCAAGAAGAAGAAGGATGATATAGTATTAAAAATCATCTCTTTTAAGTTTTTTTCCACCAAAAATTTCTGAAACACTTCGGGCAAACATCCACCCAAAATAGCCCATAAAAAAGGTGAAGAACCCGCTGACACTATATACAACAATATTTCTAATCTGCTCCGATCCTCCCTGGAAAATTAGGAAAACTATACTACCAGCGATATAGATAAAAATTAATACAAATATCCATTTTACCATACGTAATGTAAGTTTAATAGTTGCATTAGGAAGTTCTTCCAAATCCAGTTTTTTCTTATTTAATTTTTTAGCAAAATTTTTTTTTGTTTTTTTTTTCGATAGAACAGTCTTATTGATTTTTTTTACTGACATGTTTTCCCTCCAAGTAAAACATTGAGTTGAACAATCCCAAGTAGATGTAATGAAAAACCATGTTAAAAACTTGTTTTGCATATAGTTATGCAGATCAAAAGCAGCTGATTAGTTAATAGAATATGCATATTATTATGCAGATAACTTTTTCTCAAATCTTACGCGTCTGATACTATCCTGATAACATCACTATCTTGTAAAACATGATCTGAACCAATAACTCTATGTGTTCGTGCGTCTATAGCTCTTATAAAGTGATCTCCTAAGTCAGTATGGACTTTATATGCTAAATCTTTTGCTGTTGATCCTCGTTTGATAAGAAAAGCATCAGGTAGAATTCTCCCCTGTTTGTCAGTTAGATGCGTGTCATCCTCAACAGGATAAACAACAATTAAATCAAGTAATTTCACTGCAGCTTCAATACATTTATGAACACCAGTTGATCCATATCGGTCTAAAACATGTAATTTAATATATTCAAGCGCTTTTTGTTGTTTTTCTGACATTTGATCTTGATGCAATATCTTAAAATCTTTACTTCCCGGAGTATACTCAATCAAACCTTTTTGAGCAGCATTACTTAATGCTAGTTCCCCTTCAGCACTTGTAGGAATTACAATATAATCCTTCAATGAATCACTTTTTTTAATAAGATCATCAGGTGCTTTATCAGATTTATTAAAAGCAATAATAATGGGTTTACTTATTTTGCGGACAAAATCACAAAGTTTGAATAAATCCTCATCGTTCCAACTTGTTGGCTTTTCTTTGTTTAAATCTAATTTCCTCAAAGCCAAAGTGATATGTTCTTCCTTAATTCCAAGCCCAGTTACTTGAGCTTCAAGCATTCTTTCAATTTTTTTATTTTCAAGTTCGGCTTGACGAGCGATTCGATCCCAATTTTTTTTAATGATGCCAAACAACCAATATGAAATCTCTTTTTCTAAAAATATGACATCATGCAACGGATCATTTGCCCCCAGTTCACAAGGATTTCCCTCTGCATCAGTACTACCTGAAGCATCAATAATATGAATAAGAGCATGAGCTTGTCGTAGATCATCAAGAAATTTATTACCCAGCCCTTTTCCTTTATGAGCATCAGGAACAAGTCCAGCAACATCAATAGCTTCGATAGGCACAAAACGTGTCCCATTGACACATTTGGAATTATTTGGCGTACAGCTAACATTGAAATCTTGACAGGGACATTTTTTTGGGATATACATTATACCCTTATTTGCATCAATTGTGGTAAACGGATAATTGGCTATCTCTGCATGAGCTTTTGTTGCAGCATTAAAAAACGTGGATTTCCCAACATTTGGTTTTCCCACGATACCTAATTGCATATTACAATTACTCCAACATCTCTTTTACTTCATCAACTATATCAGCGTTATTTTCAAATCGCTTTACTCTCTCAGTTGCTTTATCAGTTGATAGATCAACAAATGAAACCCCTTTAGGCGCAAGAAGAGTTCCTTGTATTGTTGATGATTTTGATAGAATGGCTTCATCTGCAGAGACATTACCTAATATTTGTGTTTTGTCTGCTACATTTACCAATCCCTTACAAGTAATATTTCCGTGTACTTTAACGTTTTTACCACAATAAACATCTGATATTGCTGTCAATGATCCAAATATTTCTGAATGATCATCAACAAATATATTACCTTTAATATCATAATTACCAATAATTTTACAATCTTTTCCAATACGAAGGCTGTAATCAACCTTAGATTTTGATAGACCTATAATCGAATTAGTTGGAATAAAAAGAAACGATTCTGAAATGGGAATTGTCTTACCATCATTTTCTTCAAGTTCTTCTAACAATCGCTCAATTTCTTCACTATGCCCCATTTTCAATAATTGCAATAAATAAATAAAGATATAGATCACAGTTGGTATTGGACTTCTTATATTAATCCATCCTTTTGCCTCAAAACCACTATCAATTTCAACGCTATCACCAACATCAAGATCACCTTTTAATGACAGTTTTCCTTTTACTTTCACTTTTTCTCCCAGATAAACATTTGCTCCACTTGAAATATCGCCCCCAATAGCTGAAAAGATATCTATTCTAATGTCATTTTCTGCATTGAGATTTCCTGAGGTTATAACATGTTCTCCAATGAAAATTCTTCCATCAGTATTAATACTGAACTGAAATAATGACCTATCTCCGATAACTACATCACCTCTGGTAAATATCCGTTGTTCCTCAAATTTTGTTTTATCTGGAATTACAAGTATTTTTCGATCAAATGCCATACCATCGGCGTATAGATTATGATATTATAAATTCAACGGAAATAAAAGAATTAAAAGTAAAAGAAAAATTGATATATGAAGTGTCAATATCTTAGTAGGTTACTTTAAAGATTATTAGGACCATGAATTGAAAAAAGCAAAGCCCTTTTTATTGGTGACAAAAAATGACTATAGATAAAAATGAATTAAAACAAAAAAGTGATAGTGAGTTACCCTCAATAAAAGAATGGATAAAAAAAATAAAATTTGAGACAACTAATGACATTCAAGTTCCAAAAAGTCTGCTTGATCAAGTAATCGGACAAGATAAAACTGTTGATATTGTTCGAAAAGCTGCAGAACAAAAACGCCATGTCATGCTCATTGGAGATCCTGGAACTGGAAAATCGATGGTTGCTCGAGCAATGACAGAATTTTTACCAAAAGGTGAATTAGAAGACATCATTGCATACCCAAACACTGAGGACACAAATACACCACAGATTCGTGTAGTACCTGGAGGAAAAGCAAAAGAAATAATTAAAGTTCAACGTGATGAAGCAAAAAAGAAAATCGAACAACAAAACAGTCTCATGGTTTCTATTGTTTTAATGATTTTTGTAATTGCAGTTGTTGGTGCTATATTAACTGAGAGATGGGAATACATTCTATTTGGTGGAATTTTTGCATTTATGATTTACATTTTAGTAGCACGAGGTGGACTTACCCAACGAAAAGGAATGCAACAAGTCCCAAAAATATTAGTATCACATGAAAAAGAGGATTCACCTCCCTTTATTGATGCAACTGCAGCTCACTCAGGAGCATTACTTGGTGATGTAAGACATGATCCGTTTCAATCTGCAGGATTAGAAACACCACCCCATCAATTAGTTGAAGCTGGCGCTATACATCGGGCCCATAAAGGCGTATTATATATAGATGAAATTAACACCTTAAGTTTGCCTTCACAACAACATCTTTTAACAGCAATTCAAGAAAAGAAATTTCAAATAACTGGGCAATCAGAACGCAGCTTTGGAGCAATGGTAAAAACAGAGCCAGCATCTTGTGATTTTATTTTAGTTTCCGCAGGAAATTTAGATGCCCTCAGAGGTATGCATCCTGCCCTGCGATCAAGAATACGTGGATACGGGTACGAAATATATCTTAACAGCTCTATGGATGATACTGAGGAAAATAGAGAGAAATTAATACGATTTGTCGCTCAGGAAGTTAAAAAGGATCAAAAAATATCTCATTTTAACAAAGAAGCAGTCGCTGAAATAATACATGAGGCTCAACGACGAGCAGGTCGAAAAGGGAAACTGTCCTTACGATTACGAGAACTTGGAGGATTAGTACGGGCAGCTGGAGATATTTGTTATGAAAAAGGAGACAAAGTCGTTACCCGCGAACATGTACTTCAAGCAAAGATTGCAGCACGATCCCTTGAGCAACAAGTAGTAGATAGAGCATTAGAAACTCAAAAAGAGTATCGATCATATCAAACTAAAGGACGAGAAATCGGTGCAGTAAATGGACTAGCAGTACATTCAGCTGATCCATCAATGAGTGAGTTCTCCGGTCTTGTCTTACCTATAGTCGCCGAGGTTACCCCGGCAGGATCCCAATCAGAGGGAAAAGTAATTGCAACAGGTAAACTCGGAGAGATAGCAAAAGAATCAGTACAAAACATCTCTGCTATTATCAAAAAATATATGGGAAGAGATATCTCTAAACATGACATACATATCCAATTTATCGGAACCTACGAAGGAGTTGAAGGAGATTCAGCAAGTATATCTCTGATAACTGCAGTAATTTCTGCAATGGAGAATGTCTATGTCCGTCAGGATATTGCCATGACTGGCTCAATAAGCATCAGAGGGGCAGTATTGCCAATTGGGGGGGTAACTGCAAAAATAGAAGCAGCCGCTCAAACTGGCATAAAAACAGTACTTATACCCAAATCCAATCTAAATGATGTGTTAATTGAAGAAGAATATATTAATGAGGTAAAAATAATTCCTGTTGAAACACTTACCGATGTCTTAGAAAACGCTTTAATTGGAGATGGAAAAGAGGAACTACTAGCAAAACTAAAGGCAATGAAGCCGTTAAAGATAGTTGGTAAAGTCGAACTTGAATCTGAAAAGAAAACAACTGACTCTCAACTCAAAAAATTAAAAGATATATCACACGATAAATCCCGGATTTGTACTGACGAAAAACAATAATACTAATAGATTATTGACTCCTATTAGAAATATATGAATGCATTATTTATTGGTCGCTTCCAACCGTTTCATAATGGTCATCTTACAGTGTTAAGAAATATATATAAACAATATTCAAAAATCATCATTGCTATTGGGTCCTCCCAATATTCGCATACCCTGGAAAACCCGTTTTCTTATGATGAACGAAAAGCAATGATAACAAGCTGCTTGAATAAAGAAAATATACTACGATACACTATCATCCCCATCGCAGACATCCATAATCCCCCAAAATGGGTTTCTCATGTCGAGTCGATAATATCAGATTTTGATGTAGTCTTTTCGAATAATCCTCTCACAAGAAAACTTTTTACAGAAAAAGGATATAGGGTAAAGAATACTCCTTTGATTAAACGAGAGCTTTATTCCGGCTCTGAGATTCGAAACCGTATTATATCAAAGAGACCATGGGAAAACTTAGTCCCAGAACCAGTAGAAAAAATCATAAAAGAGATACATGGAGTACAACGAATACAAGGTCTTGCCTGCTCATTTTAAAAATATCAATTAAAACACTATGCTGGATAAGAACTGTAAGGATATATTTATAAACCTATAATCTAAAAGTTTTTTTATGATATAAAAAGGTGAGGATATATGAACATAAAAATTAATGGATATATAGCTCTACTTAGACCATTCACTCTATTAGCACCCCTTATTGTATCAAGTAGTATAATGATTACAAGTCTCATATATGCAGGCGCAGTAAACCTTAATATGTATCAAATTATTGCAACCATTATCCCTGCGAGTCTCTGTTTTGCTTTGCTTAATGGTGCCTCAAACGCCCTTAATCAAGCAACAGATTTTACAGAAGATAAATACTCAAAACCATATCGGCCCATTCCAAAAGGAGTGATATCACAAAAACAAGCATTTAATCTCTCATTTAGCTTATATATAACTGCACTTTTATTATCAGTATTAATTAATATCGCTTTTAGTTTTCTTATTTTGCTAATAGCATTTTTTTCGATAACATACTCTCTCCCGCCTCGGACAAAAAAATATCTCATCATCAATCAACTTTGCGTAGCGATATCCCGAGGATTTCTAGGCATTATTGGATCCTGGGCAGTGTTTGCCAATCCTATTGAAAGCTTACCGTTAGCAATTGGTATTATCTCTGCGTTGTTTCTCTTCGGAGGGACCTCAACAAAAGATATCCTTGATTCCAATGCAGATAAAAAGGCAGGAACAAAAACCTTAGTGAATGTCTTTGGTCTTACAAAAACCTCCTATTTCTCACTTTTTTTTATGGGATTTGCGTTTTTATTGATTATCCCTCTAAGCATGTTTCATATCATTGAAATATTTTTTCTACCTCTATCTCTTCTTAGTATTCTTAGTTTTTTTGTATATTGGCTGATGACCCATAGTCACAAAAACGAAAAATATGAAAACACTTCAGCTTGGACTCTTATGTACGCTACCTATTTTATTTTTGCACTCAGCTTCACTACTTTAACGATTTTTTTTAGTTAAGCGATATACTCTATTTTTTAATTCTATTAACATGCCTGTAAAAACAAGCAAAATGGATGTAATGAACAAATAAAAACCAGTAATAAATCCCCAAGATGATTGCATCATAATTATTTCTTGATTTACAGAAACACCAATTGTACCACTACCTTGCACCTCACCAATACTTATTTCGCATAATCGTATTGTGCCTGTAATAAAAACAGACAAAACAACAACAAGCATAAGTAGACATAAAAAATCAATAAAAAAGGAATAATTATTTTTCCTAATTTTTAAAAAAATAAAACTAAATACTAAAAGAATACAGACAATAAAAAGTACAATCATAATTTTTGATAAGACATCCACATATAACTCTGGCATCTCAGCAATTTCAAACTCAGTTCTATCATGATAATTCGTTTGCTCCATCATAACTTGGGGAGATATAAAAATCTGAGATGTATGTTCAATAGATGGAGAAGAGCTTACTCCATAAAAACCCCACCATGGCTGCAATAAGCAAATCACTATGAAAATAATAGCAATCAATTTTAGAAATAATAAAATATTAATCACTTTTTTAAAGAGAAGGAAAAAACATATTGCAAGACAAAGTAAGGCAACTATATTGACAATAAGAGGTATAATAGACTGGATGTTTGTAACAAAATTTATTGTCTTACTATTTGTTAACTCAATTTCTTTACTTCCGATAAACTCTTGATCTGCATAGGCTTGTATCTGATATATACCTGGAGGTAATATGAAAGAATTTGTATTAAAATCAGATAAATATCTCTCATTTCGGTGCACCTTAAAATTGACCTCGCTATATGAGAAAGAAATTCCTTGTGTAGTATAGAGTTGGAAAGTTATCTCATACTGGGCAGAAAAATCCAAAACAATATATTCTTCTACAACAGGGACTTCAAAGATTAACTCATCAAAAAATGAACCATATGTTACGCGAAGAGAGTACAGTCCTGAAGGGATATCGGAAAAATAAAAAATACCTGGTTGTTTTTTTTCAGCAGTAAATTCAAATGTACTTTTATCCCCATAACTTACAACAAATGGGGATAAATCAACACCTGGATGTAAACCAAATATATCCTTAATTTCAACAGTAAAATCATATAAAGAAATATCAAGATCAATAATTACATTTCGTAGAGTATTTCTAACAAGATCATCATAGATTAGAATATCTCTATAGTAAGCTTTTAATGTATATGGATTTGCACTATAGGGTGCTTTAAGGACAACCTCTCCAGCATTGTTTGTAATATTTGAATCAAAAATAATATGATCTTCATTGAGTAAAAGAGTATAGATTCCTTCCAACGGATTTTCGTTAGAATCAAAAAAAGAAACGTGTATTAAACGTTCATAGGTACAAAATACATGAATTTTTTTATCCTCATCTACGTTGACAACTCTTGCACCACGAAAATATTTTGTTGAATTATCACGCATCCAAAAAACTTTAATCAAATATTCCCCCTCACTAACTTCCGGAAAAAGAATGGAGGATATACCTCGAAAGAGAATAGATCGTTTTGCATACCCCGAATACATAAGGTTATCTTCTTGATATAGCTCAACTAATAAAATAGGTAAACTGAAATTAGTTATAGATTTCAACCAAGGAAACGTAAATCGAGTTCCACCACGATGAGTTATAACTTCTAATTGATATTGTTTTTGTTTTTCTTCAAAGGATGAATCATGCTGAATTGTTCGATGAGCAATTAACTGCTGGTAGTATGATGCTTCTTTTTGAACAGATTGAAATCCTTTGTCCTCAGTGGAAAACACTTCAGCATGAAATTCAACAACTAAATCATTAGGTATATTCAAATTATGAGTTTGACCTTTCTCATAAGAGTTTCTCCCAAAATTAATTGTAGCATAATCAATTTTTGTTCCCAGAACATTTAAATAATTTTTTACAGCTACTTTTAATTGAATACCATCTCGTTCATTTGCTCCAGATTTAACAATACCCTTGTTTGATGAAAAAATTATAGCATTTGCTTTACCCGTACGATCATCGCTAAGGGAAAACCAGGCCTCTTTTCCTAAATCTACATTATCTTCGTATGAGATAATCCATTCTCTCTCTTTTGAAGAAGGATTTGTATCTATTTGATATTCCTCAACGGTATTATGTTTTCCATAGACTCTAAGAAGAGGAAAAATATCTCCAAAATTCATTCGGCTAATGCTTGGATTTCTTGATTTAAAAGAAAACATCGCTCCAAAACGTCCATCAATATTGGCTTGTCCGCTAACAGTTACATCTTCAGTACACATATGCTTTATGTGTGCATAGATTCTTTTTTCCGGAGTAGGAGAATAATAATAGGTGTAGATAGCAATAGTTCGTAGGTTTTTATTTTCAGATTCACTGATTATACCAAATTTTATCATCAGATTTCCATCGATAAAGATTTCTTTATGAACAAAAGATTGATCTGAAGATATCTCATCAGTTTCCTGAGGACCATCAAAATATGAAAATGCAAAGGAGACTATTTGATCGGAGTTAAACAAATCAAATTTTGTAACATCTTTTTCCTGTTTTATAATAATATTAGAAAAAGATCTATCAAGGAGAGTTCCATCCTGCCCTATTCCATAAATACAATATTTACCTTGCATTATTCCAAAATATCTTGCTTCAGCTATAATTCCAGAGATAGGGGACGCTGAATATTCTAAATCTTTTATTGTTACCCGATCTGGATAATTAACCGAAGGTTTTTGAGTATCATCATAGTAGATAAAATATTTCTCAGTGCCGTCTGCAAAAGGTGGTATGAGAAAAACAACGTTACAAGTATCTATAAAGTATTCATCTCTTTTTTTAATATCATATATTTGTGATTCAAGCTCAATCCATTTGTTTTCATGCCAACATAAGATTCTTATTGATGTTTCATAGGCAGTATTTGTCCAACAAGCATTGGTAAACTCAATTGATAGGTCTATAGGTTGATAGTGAGCGTGTGAACTATCTGTAGATATAGGAATTGTTATTTCCTGCCGGTATGACCATTGTGTATTCCAAAAAGGTATTTCTTCTTCTGCTGATGAAATAAAACTAGCTCCCACTATGAAACAAAGAATCGTTAGTATACTAAACAGCAATAATTTTCCTGAAATATTCATAGTTTTCCTTTTTATTATTTTATTATTATAATATTATATTAAGAGATATAATAATTTTTGTATAACCTATCTCTTACTAATACATTATGCATTTTAGAAAAAATTAAGATAACCAGACTCCCCAAATACAATTAACAATACAAAACTGATTGAATAAAACAGAAAAGTAACATACATTAATGACCATGCTCGAACATTTTCAAGATCTTTACTTTCCGTTCCCTTTTTCATTAAATAAAAAATTAAAAAACCAGGAATAACAAAAATCGTAAGAGGAATTAAATAAGTATTAAGCATACCATAATTAATTAAAACCGGTATTACTACAAAAGGAATACACATAAAAGGAAGTGAAATAAATGCTGCTTTTTTTATACCAAAAGTATTAATTAATGTTTTAGTCCCTGTTTTTTTATCTGCCTCACAATCTACAATATCTTTAGTTGTCATTGCTCCAACAAAGAAAATAAAAGCAACAGTACCGATTATCAAAGGTTCTTTTTGAAATGGATCTCCAAAAACACTCCAGGAAGCAAGAATACCAAATAACCCACGAGGGGCAGCTATCCAAATTTGATTTATAAATAAATATTGTTTCATACGAGGCGGAAGAGAATAAGTCACTGTAAAAAGCATAATAAGAAAGATAAAAATACCAAAATAGATGTTTATTGTAACAGCTCGTAGAAGAGCAAATAAATAAAAGATGTATGCTATACTTTGAGCTTCATCAGGTTTAACTAACCCCCTAGGTATAGGACGGTAGGGTTTTGAAATAGCATCAGCCTCACGATCAGTTGCTTGATTAAGAGCATTCGATGCTGCATTAAGGAAAGCAAGAGTAAGACTTGCCTGAGCAATGGTTATCCACCAATCTGGATTTTGTTCAAATTTTCCCGAATATATAAGACTTGCAAACATAATAAACATAGATACAAAAAAAGGTGCAACTAATGTAAATGGTCTAACTAAATCAAAATATGCCCGTATCTTAACTGAAAAAAATTTTGTTTTGTAATATGGGTCTTTCATCGTTAATTTCATAGACATATTATGCAGTCCCGAATACACTACCATTATTTAACAGATGCTGTCCTCCATAAAAGAGAGAATATCATAAGTAATTACAGACAAATTAATGAAGAATTTATACTGAAAAGCATAAATTTTATTTTTTAATATTAAATAATTTTAAGTAACTATCAACAATACTTCTATAATGTTACCGTATCAACAAGCATTCTTGCAGAATTCAACGCACAATTAAAACCAATTCCAGGAGCTTTTACACAATCTCCAATTAAAAAAAGATTCTGTACCGGAGTCTTGATATCAGGTTTTTTATTATCAATTGTTTTTGCAACTCCATCAAGATGATAAACAACAGGATACATTGCCCAGCATAGATGAGAAGAATAATCAGGAATTAACAATTCGAGATTTTTATCCAATAATTCTTTTAATTTAACCTGAATTTTTTTATTTTTAGCTTCTTTAGGAGTACAAATAATATAGGACTGAACAAGAAAAGCATCAGGAGGAGCCATACCTGCTTGAGGAGAAGTCGCCATAAAATCTATCATTCCAACGGCATCATTACCATCAACACCAATATCTCTCTCAATAAAATGAAAAGTTTTACCGATCAATTCTGGTTTTAACTGACTTAAAGAGTAATATGCACACAAACTGCCAGTTCCAGTTAATGATTTAATTGAAGAAACATAATCAGGGGGAAAATTAGATTCATCTGCAAGGGAAAACAGATTCTGAACAAGAATATTAGAAACAATAACATCATAATACACTGGACGATTTTTTATCAATACTCCTATCGCTTTGCCATCTTCTATAAGTATTCTTTCTACAGGGGTAGATACATGAATTTTTCCTCCATTATTTTTAATATATTCTAAAAGTTTTTTATGTACTGCCCCAAGACCCTGCTTTGGATATCCCACAGGTTTTGATCCTTTGTAAAGATTTTTTTGAGACCGAAACATCTCCCCTGTAGATATTCTCTCTAGATTATTAACTGTAGTAATTGAGCGAGAGAAAATCTCAAGAATCAACTTCATCTTTCCTCTCCCATATTTTTTAATTGTTTTTGTCATTGAAATAGGATCAAGTCTTCTCATAGTTTTTTCACCAGATAATAGCAATCTTAGGACATAAGGAGATATTTTTATCATATCTACTTTAGAAAGAAAAGGAAAATCATAGCTATTCTCTTTGATAAATCCGACCCTTGATTCAATGAAATCTAAACGATCATCAATTTCCGAAAGTAGTGTGTTAATATTTGACAATACGCCACCACCAATTGCATGATACCCCAAGTCAAGGTAATATCCTTTAAGCATACTCTGAGAAAAAATAGTATCAAGAGAAGGATATGAAAAGGGAATATCAATATTATATCGAGAAAGTATATTTAAATATTCAGACATGGTAACAGATGACGCATCAAAAGAGAGAGCTCGACCTCCAATCAATGGTTCTTTCTCATAGATAGTGACATCATACCCCTTTTTTGTATAAAGAGCACCAGCAGTAAGACCACCAATTCCTGCACCAATAATACATATCTTTATGTTCTGAGTCATTTCACATCCTAGGCCTTAAGAGTTTTTCTCCCAGTAACGGTGCAAATAATACATACCAAATAATTGGGAAAATTATGAGGAATACGCTCGTGTAAATACCAATGAAAGATACAAGTAAAACAGGCACTAATGAATATCGGATAAATGATTGCGATGCAATATATCTTCGTATACGCGCCCTATCAAACTCTTTAATAGATAAAAGTTTAAAACTGAGGATGATCACACCACTTAATATAGCTAAAAGCAGAATGATTTGCCATATAGGATAGGAATAGTTAAAGAATATAACAGGAACAAATACTAATATTGCAGTAAAAAACCTGATACCCATTGCAAAAAATTTAAAGGAACTAGGAATTGTAATAGATTTTTCTGTTACTTTTACCCCTGAGGAGAGAGCAATATTTTTTACACCCATGAGATAATCATGATCTGCATCTTTTATACCACCTTCAACTGCATTCATATGTAATAAATTGTTAAATGTTAAAATAAAAATAATCCAAGTAAATAATGTTGGTTGAGCAAAAGATAATGCTCCAAATAAAAACACAAAAGCTACAGATAGTGCCACAAGAAAATCAGATCCGATAATCTTTTTTCCAAATAAATTATAGATGCTTCCCAAAAATCCCGCTAATAAAATGCAGATTCCTGCCATAAATTTATACTCATCAATAACTTTTCCATACCATAGATAAAAAATAAAGAAAAATGCTAAAAAAATACAAAAAACACAAATACTTAACGCTTGCATTCTTGTTATTGAACCATTGACAAGCGGTTTTCCATGAAGTTCTTTAACAAGTTTATCCAGCTCAATATCTGCATAGTCGTTTAAGATAAACCCATAAATCGCAGATAGCGCTCCAATAATAAAAACAATAGCCAGATTATAAAAGTCAAAAATTCCTACTGACAATGCTCCAATTACTGGCGGAATTGCCAAACCACCAAGCCCTGGTAATCGTATAAGCTTTGCAAAAGCATTTATCTTATTCATTGACTGTTAGGAAAATAATGAGGCTATTTGAGTTTTTCTGATTAATTACATGGTTTTTGGTTGTAATATCGTCCCATGCAAAACGACATTAGAAAAAACAAATCCAAGAGCTGGGAAAAAAATAATAACACCCGCCCAAGGTGTCAATGCCATTAATAATATTGGAGCAAGAGCAAAGTTTGTTATATAATGGCTGCCAATAAATTTCCTTGCTTTCATACGATCAAATTCTTTCATAAATAGTAGTCTATATGAAAGATAAAACATTAAAAACGAAGTAATACCAATACCAAACCATTGAAAAATATTAAGCAAAGATGGTGATCGTATATCAAGTAAAACAAAAAAGGGAAGTAAAACAACAATAACATTAAATAATTGTATTCCAAAAGCAAGTGCTTTAAACCCTGCTGAGACATTGAGTTTTCCATTTGTAATTCTTACACCTAACTGTATTGCTAATGTGTGTGCTCCTTTTTTAAAATCGTTTTCAACATCCTTCATACCCCCAGCAACAATCTGCATGAATAGAGTTTGAATTGAGCCAGCTAAACAAATAAACCAAACCCAATTAGTTAAAGAAGAAAATGTTCCCTCAACGGTAAATGATCCATATAAAATTAAAAAGAAAATCCCTAATGATACAAAAATATCAGTAAAGGGATATTTTTTACTGATAAGATTATATATTGTTATAAAAAAACCTGAAATTAAAAGAATTATGACTGGAAAATAAATTTGAGTAATATAAGCTAGAAACAAACCAACGATAAGTGATCCTGAGAGAGAAAAATACGCAAATAGTTTTGCATTTTTTAATGAAATGGTACCGCTTATTAGAGGGCGGTCTTTAATTTCTTTAGATGATTTATCAATTTTATAATCAACAATATCATTTAGTACAAATCCATAAGTATGTCCAAGAAATCCAACAAGAAATAAGAGAAATAGAATACTTAAGTCATATTGCTGCATTGCTATTGCACCCATAACAGGAGATATACCTGTTAAGACAGCATTAAATGAACGAGCAAGTTTTAAATATTCTCGTATCTTCATATCAACATCTTAGAATTACAAATAGAATAAAAACCCATCGATATATTGAAAAGAGTGTATTTTACATGTTGCAAAAACAGCTAAAAAAAATCCAAATATTCAGATATTTCAATAGTATCAATTTTTTCTGTTTTATTATTAACTGTAATCTGTCCAATATTTTTGACATGATGCCGCCAATAATGAACAGTTGGAACATGAATGTAATGATGATTAAGAGAAAAAGAATTGATATTTAATTCTAATGTTTTACTTGTAACAAGTAGTTGCCAATTTGTTGGTATGAACTTTCCATGATCTTTTTGCTGTTTTTTGATGGTAAAGCAGATATCATCCTCATGAATTGATTCATAGCAGTCATTGTTGTTAAACACAACAAGGGTTTGATTTTTTTTCTTGTTTTTTTGTATCCTAGCCCAAATAATAATTAGTTGGTTAAGAGAAATTTTACCAAAATGGTATCCTTTAGTGGTCAACGGGGCATAAAAAGGATATATATTATGATCATGATATCCACTGCCCGAGACGGATATTATTTTTTTATCGATAACTAATATTCCTTTTACATTAAAATGAGGAATCACTAACCAATGTCCCAAATATGTTTTCCCTTTCCAGGCAATACATTTTTTTGTAAACTGCAGATCAATAAAGTTGTGTTCATCACCTAAGCAAACTCGAAAAATCCATTCTTTTGTATTAGCATCAATATTTCCAGAAAGTATTTCTTTATTATTCATCATTAAAAGTGGGGTATCTTCAGATCCATGAAAATGTTTTTTTGTTGATTTTTTCTTTATATGTTTAATCAAGATATTTTTATGATAAAAAAACAAGGAATGAATTATTCTAGTCAAACAACCAAGATGAATAACGTTGATTAGAACAACAATGCTATAATTGTTATCAAATATTGCATCGTAATACCATGTTTCAACATGAAAAGCATTATTTTTTTCATGAAGTCTATCATCATGGAATGCAAAATCCTTTGGTATGAATTGGTTTTGATTGATCTTTTTTTTCATATGGTATTGCTTCAGAAACATGATATATTTCATAATAGTATCGAAAAATTTAGTAAAGGTATCCGCCAATAAGAGATGCTTTATGGCATAAAACTTAAAAATAGAAATATTACTGCCAGTAAGCACCAAATGAACAAAAACAATAACCAGAAAAAGATGTCTACAATGCCCTATCGTTTTTTAAAAGCAGTTGATATCAATCCCTCTGATGATGCATATCATGGCAATATTAACTTGTTAGATATTGAATGGTGGTATTTTGACGCTGTTTTTGAAAATGGATACAGCATTCACTTTGGGCTTCGAACTTATCATATTAAAAAAAGCGGTATT
>JAWOGM010000040.1:0-30948 GCA_046496795.1 Thermoplasmatota archaeon | reverse complement strand
GAGCCAACAAATCAGGTTACGATTTAATCAATTATTTCAAAACCTGATTTACAATATTAGACTACGTTTTCTAGCACGAAGTTAATTGATGAATTCTCCATAAATAACTTATTTTTCATTTTTTTTCTGACTTGATTTTCTAATATTGAATTATTATTTTTTCCCAGCAATAATTGATTTTTTTAATATTATGGCCTTGAAAACGGATTTACATATAATAAATGTATTTCATCGCTTCCTATCTCTGTGTCACCCTCATACCCAATAACTTTTAGGTTATGTATTGGTGGAACAATCATTCTTTCATTCCATGTCCAATTATAAGGTTCTTCAGTTAACGTTTCTTTTAACTGGTTATCAACATAAAATTCTACTTTATCGATATCTGGGTTTAGGATATCTAGCTCGACATCTACCATTCCAATTACAATTGCATTGAATCTACCCTGGCTAGGTAAAGGTGCTATTTGCATATTAAAAATATATACACCTGCATTTGGTTTTACGATTTGGATTTCAGCGTCTAAAGAGACCATTTGGTTTTTTGTTGTTGAGAAGGCACTAGCAACACCAAGACAAGTCGAGATCAGCAGCATACCAACCAAAATACCTATTATTTTCTTTTTCATATTTTTCTCCAATAGCAATGAGAGTCTAGTACTTAAATACTTTGTGGAGAATTTGATATTTTTTAGCCTTATAGACTGCTACTCTACAGGGTAGATGTCATAGTAAATGAGAAAATATTCTATAAAAGATTGATATTAAATTAATTTCTAACTATTTTTGAATCTATTCAGGGAAAATTATAAATATAGTTACTTCTTATATAGCTATTGGAGGTCAAAAATATGAAGAAGCTATTTCTTGTAATAGGAATATGTACGTTGTTAGTCTGTATGCCAATGATAACAGCAGCCCCATCATTAGGTTTGATAAATTCTGGGTTGCAACGAAGAACACTGCCTGCAGGAGATGGAACATTTGAGGGTGTGTTCGCAGAAAAAAATGAAACTGGTTATGTTGTTTTAGGTGATATCAATGGAACCTATAGCAAAGGTCCTGGGCCTTTTGGCTCTTTTGATGGCGTATGGAATATGCTTGATGACAGTGCTAACGGTACATTTAGTGGATACATTGTCTCCCGGTTCATTATGGGACAATATGAAGTGAATAATAGCCAGGAAACAGGAAATTTCATTGGTTTGCTTAATGTTAACCAATCAGCGATGGAATTTACAGCGATAGCTCTGGTATTTACTGATGATGGACTATTAGTCAGGTATGCTGCTGGTGACATCATAGAAGAATAATCTAAAAAACTAATCTTCTTTCTTTTTTTTAATGAGATGTCGGAGATTTTCTGATGACGTACTTTGAAAAAAATTTTATTATAATCAGTATAGTAAGCTTTATTCTAGTACTAGTTAATCTAGCTCCTCTTGTCACGGCAACACAGGCAACAGATGGTACTGTTTTTAGCGCATCATTTTTTGGACAAACTCTGTATGTAGGTGGTACAGGACCAGATAACTATACAATAATTCAAGACGCTATTGATAATGCAAGTGATTATGATACCGTCTTTGTCTATCAGGGCGTCTATCAGGAATATCTTTTAATAGAAAAAGAAATAAATCTTATCGGTGAAACCCGTGGGCAGACTATTATTAGAGGTGATAAGTCTGACAATCTCATAAAAATTCATAGTGATAACGTTACCGTCATGCGTTTTACACTCGAAAAAGGAACAATAGGGCTATATATTACGTACTCATCCAATTTTATTATTAAAGAAAATATAATCAGTAATAACTGGAATGCAATAGGAGTATTAGGCTCATCGCAAGGGGTTATTTCAAGTAACATAATAAAAAACAGTTATTTTGAAGGGATAAACCCAGTAAACAGTAACAATCTGGTAATATCGGCAAATATAATTATTAACAGTATGAACGGGATTTTTCTTCATTCGTCGGCATCCAATATGATTTATGGTAATACTATTAAAGACCAGATATACGGTATGGATGTTGTACAGTCTTCTAACACTAACAATATCTATCATAACAATTTTTATGGAAATGACCAAAACGCCAAAGATGGCTGTACAAACATATGGGATGATGGATATCCCTCGGGTGGAAACTACTGGGATGATTACACAGGCGAGGATACTAACGGTGATGGTATCGGAGATATTCCATATAATATCCCTGGTGGAAGCAATAAAGACTTGTATCCTTTGATGTCTAAATGGAATGAGCCACCCTATAAACCTTCAGATCCACATCCGCGGAATCATGAGACAGGTGTACCAACTAATCCTGTTTTATCTGTTTATGTTGTTGATCCGGGGGAGAATACAATGAATATCTCTTTTTATGATGCATTAAATCATAGTGTAATGGGAACTGTTTATAATGTCCCCAGTTTTTCAACAGCTTCGATTACGTTGAGTAATCTGCAAAACAACACAGTATATTACTGGTATGCAGTTGCAGATGATGGTGAACATACAAACCAATCAGAAACATGGGTATTTACAGTAGGAGAATCTATAAACGACCCGCCAGATTCACCAGCTATTGCCGGTCCAACTAGTGGAAAATCAGGTGTAGAATATACCTATAATTTTGTTTCAACAGATCCTGATGGAGATGCTGTATACTATTTCATAGACTGGGGAGACGAAACAAATACTGGGTGGATTGGTTCTTATTCATCAGGTGAAGAAATAAGTCAATCTCATGTCTGGTCTGAGAGAGGAACATATACCATTAAAGCTAAAGCACGAGATGTGTATGGTGCTGAGAGTGACTGGGAGACATTAGCTGTTACTATGCCTTTGAATCTTCCAGGGAGCCAACAAATCAGGTTACGATTTAATCAATTATTTCAAAACCTGATTTACAATATTAGACTACGTTTTCTAGCACGAAGTTAATTGATGAATTCTCCATAAATAACTTATTTTTCATTTTTTTTCTAAACCTATATTAACTATCTTAGTCTCAATCTAGGATGAGGTCTTGTAGAGGTCTTGTAGATATGTAAGGATATATTTTTAATCAAAAAAACAATAATATGTAATCCTCTTTAGGGGAGAATGTCTATGGAAATTATGATCAATAAAACTATACTCCAGTTAATTTTAGGTGATATCACTCATGAAACAACTGAAGCTATCGTTAATGCGGCAAATTCAAGGCTTGCTGGTGGTGGTGGAGTGGATGGCGCTATTCATACTGCTGGTGGACCTGGGATTATGAAGGAATGCATAGCAATTGGGGGCTGTCCCACGGGTCATGCTGTTATCACAACCGCTGGTAGACTACCTTCTCGATATGTCATTCATGCAGTGGGGCCAATCTATAGAGATGGTAAGCATAATGAGGCAGCACTATTGAAAAGCGCGTATCATGAAAGTCTTAAACTTACTTCAGCAGAGAAAATAACAAGTATATCTTTTTCTGCTATCAGCGCTGGTGTCTATGGTTATCCGCTTGCCGAGGCAGCATCGATTGCACTTTCAACAATAATTGATTATCTCAAAGAACATGACGATATCACACTTATCCGATTTGTTTTGTTTCATTCATCTATCTATACTATTTTTGCTGAAGAATTGGAAAAACTAAAAAAAGATTTATAATGTTTTGTTCATAATTTTTTATGATTTGTATGATGTGGTAACAATAATTAACTATTCAGATCAAAACAGCTATTATAACAGCTATTATAATTGATTATTAATCTATTTTAATACTGTTTTGTATAACTAAATTCATAAGCATAAGTAATGATATGAAAAATGAAGCTATTAGAAACTTTGTTTTATCCTAATTTATACATCATTGATTTGAAATTAGCATTATTTAAAATTATTTTGATAAGAACTATTCTATCTGTTTCGTCTTTAATTTATTGATAAATAGTCTTGCCCATCCAAATGCTACAATCGATCCTGTAATATTCGCAATGACTAAGCCCCACCAAATTCCTTGTAATCCCATTGAAAAGATACAGCATAAAATAACTCCAAGGATAGGTGATAATATGATAGTTCTCAGAAGAGTTACTAGCAATGCATACGTCCCTTTTCCTGTTCCTTGAAACATTGCTGATGAAGCAATCCCCAGGGCTGCTCCAGGGTAAAATAAACAAGAGATTCTGATGAATGACTCGATATCATCTCGTAACTTTGGAAGGCCTTCTCCTGTTGTAAATATCAAGGTTATGAGGGGTGCTATTAAAAAAATTATACAAGCAATAATAATTTCGGTAATTAAACCAAATTTAGCAGAGAACAAAAAGGCAATGTCTAGTTTTCCGTATTTTTTAGCGCCGTATGCTGCACCAGTAACTGAAGTTACTGCTGTGGCAAGACCAAGCAGTGGTAAAATAGCAAGCATGACTACTCTCCAACCAATAGTGTATACTGTGATGCCTGCATCCCCTGCAAGAGCCACATTTATTATTATAATATTTATTATTAGCATGGTCAAGGACATGGATAACTGCTGAATTGATGCCGGAAAACCTACTTTTAAGATGTCAAGGATGATATCTTTTTTGAATTTGAAATGGTTGAGTTTAAAATTTACATACGTATTTTTCTTCAAAAATAACCAATAAACCAATACTAAAGAAGTCACAGTCATAGAAAGAATTGTAGCATATGCTGCACCCACGACACCCAATCTAAACGTGTAGATAAAGAATGGATCAAGTATCATATTTAATATTGTTCCAAAGATAATTGCATACATAGCTCTTTTTGCATCACCCTCTCCCCGAAGTATTGCTGTTGCAACGTTAATAAAAAAGATGGTAATGCTTCCCGCAAAAATGATTTTACCATAAGAAACAGCGTACGGAAGTGAAGTTCCTGCACCAATCATTCCTAGAAGGGGTTCTGATAAAAAAAACAAAAGCACACTAAAAAGTGATGCGATGAGAAGAGTAACTATGATGGAATGCTCTGCCACATTATCTGCACCAGTTTTATCATCTGCACCTATTCTTCTTGATATAGCAGAGGAACACCCGACACCTATACCTGTTGATAATGCGATTGCCATCATGAAAAACGGAAATATTAATCCAATTGCTGCAACACCAGTATCTCCCACTCCTGGAATTGGCGAATCGGTGAAAACATCTTTTCCAAACCCTGATACAAATAAGGTATCAACAAAATTATAAATGGTTTGAACAGCCATCGCAATAATCATGGGTATGGAGAGTTTTATGATAGCTTTCTTTGGATCTCCTAGAAGTGTTTCTACACCTTTTGTTTTGTTGTGATTGTTAAAAGCTTTGGCTTTATTGATGATATTTTGCACTATCTAAAGCAACAGAGAAGTTTATTTGAATGTTATGATTTTCTTTATGATTTCTAGAAAAATTTTGCATTTTTCTATTTTAAAACTCCGTTTTTATAGTCTTTGCTGTTTTCAAATAGTAATTTTAGGCAAGAATGGATATAACTTTATACTACTTATTATCTAAACAGGTATTATCATCATTTTTTTGGTTTTCGATAGATTCTTCCAGCCCATTCTATCTTCTGAGTTATTGCTGAGGCAAAGACGTTATTTGCTATTAAAAGAAAAACTAAGGGCGTGATAAGAGTATATCCTATCTTTGATGAAAAGCGTTTTTGTGAATATGACATGGTTTTAGGAAGAAGATAAATTCCAAGCAGGCCATAAAGCATTTCAAACAGAACAATCGAACTTAAAAGTATTCCAATTGGGTGAATACCAAAAATTAGCAGGAGTAATCCAAGTGCGATGATGACTTGTATGCCGATAAAACCAATGAATGAAACAAGCCAGAACATGGGGTAGTACCAGCGCACCCATGTGTACTGTCTAGTTCCCCAGAGGACGAATTTTCGAATACTTTTTTCAGGAGGACTCTCCATGATGCATTTGGGTTGAAAGAAAATCTTATATCCAGCTTTTTTAACGGCGATCGTCAACACGAGATCATCAGAAAATGCAGTTTTCCATCTGGTTTTTATCTGCAGTCTCTCAAAGACGTTTTTTCTAATTGCGGTAGATCCTCCCCATGCAAATGTATATTTTGGGTAAAACATAAAGACAATCGGGACCATATTCCAAGCTGAAATAAGCAAGGTTTTCCAGCTTGTTGGAAAATACCATCGGTATCCAGTCGTTGCACCTATGCGTTCGTCCTGTAATGGTATGACCATGTTTTTAAGCCAATGCCCATCTGGTTTGATATCGCTGTCCGCAAAAACAAGAATATCTGCATCTTGGATTAACTCAACTCCTGTAAGCAGTGCAGCAACTTTACCACTACATCCACAAACAGGTTTTGTGAGTACAATGTGAACATTAGCTTTTTTCTCTGATAAAATGAGTAAAGCTTCATAGGCAGGGTCGTTTTTTGAATCAACGACAAAGATAAGATGATATAGCGGATAGTCTAACTCAAGGAAACCGTTTATATTCTCTTTGAAGTCCTGGTCGATTCCTTTACAAGGGACAATGACCGATGCCAAAGGAGTATATGAAGAAAATATTTTCTTTTTTGTCTTTAGATATGCGAACACCCAAAGGCTGCTGATATAACATTGGCCGATTAATCCAACGACCCCTAAAATAATGAGGATATCAAGAATCATATCTATTCATCAATACCTTGTATCCTTCTCTGGTTTTTAGAGATTTACCTTTTAGCATGCTCGCCCTTAAGAAAATATAAAATAACAAGGCGTCCCATCTGAATAAGTATAAGTGATAGATTTATTATAAGTATATTTGTATATCACATTGGAGTGCCCTTTTGATATGAAACAAGATGAAAAATATCTCAAAGAACTCAAACATGTTGCGTTCAAACCTGTTTTCATTTTAGGGGTCCATCGGTCAGGGACTAGCATACTTTATAAAATACTTATTGCAACCGGATGTTTTAATCCAGTGACTGCGTATTATCTCATAAACTATGATATGCTCTTGACAACTTATCATGAGAATAAAGAAAAGATAGAGAAACAAAAACTCACTGAATTGTTCATCAAAAACGGGCTTACTGATAGAGGTATTGACCGGCTGAAAGTCACTGCTGATTTTGCTGAAGAATATGGCTTTTTACTTGGCAAAAAGACAATAAAGATGTCTTTAACAAAAAGGAATGTTGTACTTTTTACTGAGCTATGTAAAAAAATCCAATTAATTGTAGAAAACGACAAACCACTCCTTTTAAAAAATCCTTTTGATTTCCCAAATTTCCTTTATTTAAAAAAGATATTTCCTAATGCAAAATTTGTATTCATTCACCGTCATCCACTTAAAACGATAAGTTCAATGCTTAACGCAATGAAAACGATTGTTAAAGATAAAAATTACTATACAGCAAGGTTATCAAGTATTTACGATAGAATCTATTCTAATCCTTTGATTTTGTATCCTCTGCGGTTCATCTTTTTAACTGTTCCTGAATGTGCTGTTATGCTTCTTACAAGTATCACGGCGCAGGCAACTGGTTATTACATCAGAAATATCGATAAACTTTCAGAGGAAGATTATATATCAATTACCTATGAAGAGCTCTGTATGCATCCACAGGAAATCTTAGAATCGATTATGAAAAAATTGTCATTGCCTTTAGCACGCAGTATTGATGCGAAATCACTTATAAAACCTCGTAAAGTGGAGATAGAGATATCTGTCTTAAAACTTCAGAACCGTATCTATTGTTGTATGAAAGCATATTTCAATAGATTTAATTATAAAAAGGACTATCATTAAAAACTTTTTTTTACTAACTAGCTTTTAATTTTGTGATTCATGCAAATATTCCTTCTTAATTGCTTGAAATAGAACCATGCTGTTGTATATGTTTGATTAGAATCTCCCTTGTGCTTGAATATCCCTACTATTTTAAAAAAGTACTTGAAGATCTACGAGAGTTTTGTTGATTAAACAAGAGATATTGTCTAACAACATGCATGAATGTCATAGATGATGGTAACGCTATAGTGGTGAAACCTTGTAGATCTGCTAATTTTAGAGAAAAGGTATAGGTGGTTTCCTGCCCAGCAACAATGGTTATAGGTGTTTCTTGCGCGGTATACCCTTCCATATATGCCCGTAAGAGATAATCTCCCTCGGGAAGATCGTTTCTTGAATAATAATCGGTATTGACTCTTTCTGGTTGCATATCATACCAGGTATTAGTTTCTAGATGCCATGCAGCAACTGATGCATTTTTTAAAGGTAAATTGAGAAAATTGCTCTTTGTGTTAACTCGCATTGATCCTTTCGGCATATTTGAGGCTTTTACTGCATTTACTATAGGTGTTTCACTAGGATTTTCTTCGTATTTGAATACCCAGCTCATGAAATCCTGGCCATGATCAATTATCACTGAGCCTGCTTGAATTTCGTTTTTCCCATCATTAGTGCAATCACCAATGGCAAGAACGGCAAGGGTTCCAAAGGTTGGAAGTACTGCTTTTTCAACATAGGTTGTCCCATTCCATTTTAAGATATGGATAAGGTCAGTGCCTGCACATACTTCAGGATTCCCATCGTTATTGACATCTCCTACAGCAAGTGCCTCAATAAGATATTCTTCCCCGGGCCACTCGATTTCAAATATGAGTTCATATTCCTCTTCATTCCATTTGATAATCGAAATCATGGGGGATAAATAGCTTAGATGAATCTCCAGGTTTCCATCACCTGTACTATCTGCTAGTACGCACCCAAAAGGATAACAGCCATATCCTGTCTGTTTAATGATGGTTTCTTCAAACTCGCCAGTATCTTGGTTGTATTCTAAAACATAAAAACTATCTCCTGAACCAACAACCAATTCATTTTTTCCATTTCCATTTATATCACCAATTCCTGGGAAATACACATAGGTATTACCCGGGGAAGGATTGTTCCACTCAGCTACCTTTATTAGACCCAGTGGGGTTAATTTAAATATCACAACTTCAGGTGCAGTTGACTCACTAGACAATGGCCCTCCGGTCACAATCAACTCATTTGTTCCATCGTTATTGAAGTCACCGATAAGACAATCTGCACTTCCTCCACCGAGATTAAAAACATATGGGTTATATCCGATTGTTCGATACCTGCCATTAATGTATTTGTGAACAGAAGTGCCCCATGTAGCTGCGACTTCGTTTTTTCCATCCCCTGTCAGATCACCTATTGCAAACCCTCCGGCATCTGGCGCTATATAGGGATATAATGGTGGAAATAATGTATTTGTTTCAAGATATGTTTGTTTCTCTTCATCCCAGTTAAAAACTCTGATTTTGTTATCTCTTCCTGAGATCAGCATTTCGTTTTTACTGTCATGATTACAATCACCGATAGGCTGTGGTCCTTCATAACGAGCCCCATATCTGGAGTCTCTGCCAAAGTTCATCTGCCATTGGAGAACATATTCTCCAGTGTCATACCCTTTTATTACTGATATTACTTGCTTAGTTGTATCATTTTGAGGTGTTCTCTGTGCATGTATTGCTGTCAGAGGCAGTATACAAATAGATATCATTATCAACAAGACGACATATTTGTTCTTCATTTCAAATTCCCCCGGTAATCAATATAGTTATTGATGTGGTTATTAAAAACATTTACTGCTAGTATTAGAGGTATGTTAGCCTTTTGCTGCTTCTTTTTAATTATGTATAATATGGAATATAGGCTTTTAAAGAGTGATTTTCATTCCTAAATTCTACTAGAGAACAAATAAAATATATACAAAAAGACATCGACGAAAGCCTTTTAAAAAAATATTAAAAATCATCAATTATCGTTGGAATTTTATTATTTCTACTCAGATTTTTTGCCTTGTTTTTTTTTATAGGAAAAAAGCGCATCTGCTTTTTCGTCCTGAATCTCCCAGGGCCGTATGGTAAGCAAATCGCCTATTCTCAGTTTTTTAATCTGTCGTCTTTTTCCTCCAGGGATACGAGAAAACCGAGATTTTCCATCTCCACAGATGACATTCATTCGAGAGCCACCCAACTGTCTATCAACTATTGCAAAAATCTCATTGTTATCTTCTCTTGGTAAAGGCAGCCTTACATTTGTTTGAATTTTATGCACACTCATAGATATTTCAACCATGTCTTTCTCATGGGACCTGGCTCCTTATATAATTTTTCCCAGAAATAATGGATTTTATAACTAAACATCCAAAAGGTTCAAAAGCTCTGAAATTTCCTTGGGAATACTCGGTGGCAGTATACTTCTCATGTATTTTAAGGATGAAAGACTTGTTTTAATACCTCGTCTACCTAAGTTTATAACAATATTTTTTCAATTCAGATGATTATTAGATGCTGAGATGAGATATTTGTTAAATTATAAGGCCCTAGGGCGCCAAGAGCAAAAAACTATTAATATAATAAGAACCATAATAAACCTATAAAAAAGGGGATAATAAAATATGAAGAAATATGTATCTATACTTATAATAGGGCTAGTTATATGCAGCGGACTTATTGTTATCGCTCAACCAACCAGACAACAAAGCATACAACAGCAAACTGTATTGTTTTCCACACCACAATTCTCTACCACTCAAACCTATACATCAGTAAACATTGACCAAACAAACTCGTTTCTCATGGAACAAGGAAAACCACTTATACCAAGCTATGTTGAAACATTTTATTTTCCGTTTGGAACAGCCATACAAAGTGTAACTGTTCAAACAGAACAAAAAAGTATTAAGTCACTAGCAAAACCACTAGAGCCAACACCAGAGATGAGAGCTAGCGGACGAATCATACAAGAACAAAACAACAATAAATATGGGACAGAACCATATCCTTCGCAACTATATGATTACCGGCTTGGATGTGGACTTATCAATGGTGAACAACAAATTATTGTCACCGTAGAAATCTATCCAATCACATATTACCCACAGCAACAAAGCATCGCATACTCTAATGAAGCATCAATACAGATAGACTATGAACTCTCCGAGCCACAACCACTTTCCTATTCAAACGACTATGAACTCGTTGTCATTGCACCAACCCAATTCAGCAGTCAAATCAATCCACTCATCAGTCATAAACAAGGCAGAGGCATCACTGCACGCTTTGTAAGCTTAACAGATATTTACGATGGAGTATATTTCTCGGTACAAGGCCGAGATAATCAAGAAAAAATTAAATACTTCATTAAAGACACCATAGAAAACTGGAATACACAAAGCGTACTCCTTGTCGGCGGCTCAAGTTATGTCCCTGTCAGAGAAACACATGTATTTTTAGAAAGCGACCCAGTCTATGGAGATGAAATCTTTGTTACTGACTTATACTATGCAGATATTTATAACCAAACCGGAGGATTTTCCTGCTGGGATACCAACAACAACAACCTCTTTGGTGAATATGATTGGAATGGAGAATATGATGAAGTAGACCTTTATCCAAATGTCTATGTAAACAGAATCCCTGCGACAAGTTCATCACAGGTGAGTACCGTTGTCAACAAGATAATACAATATGAAAACAACCAGGCATACCTCGAGGATTGGTTTTCAAATTTCGTCCTTGTTGGAGGTGACACCTTTGTTGGAGACAACAATGAAGTGCCCGAGGGAGAATACTCAAATGAAAAAGCACTTGAAATCATGGATGGTTTTATCGGGAACAAAATATGGGCAACAAATGAAAAACTCTCAGGTGTTGTGCCAACAGGGGTAGCAAACATACAAAACGCAATAAATTCGGGTGCTGGATTTGTTGACATGTCTGGACATGGAAACACAAACATCTGGGCGACACACCCACTGGGAAACTCAAACATCTGGATACCAACACCTTTCCCTCCTGGGGGATTTAGACTAACACATATCTCAGCACTTAGCAATGGTAACAGATTACCCATTGTCACCGTTGAGGCATGCTCTACAGCAAAATTCAATGTTGATGCAAACTGTTATAACTGGGCATTTCTTAGTAAATCAAACGGTGGTGCGGTAGGTATATTTGGAGCAACCGCAATTGGCTATGGCTACCTTGGAACATCTGTTATCCAAGGCCTAATAGGAAAAATAGGGTTAGACACCTATCGAGCATATCGACTTGACAAAGCGACAACACTTGGTGAAATGTGGGCAGGATCTATCACCCGCTACATCAAACCAAACATGAATGCAGGAGATTACAAAACCGTTGAAGAATGGATAGCATTTGGAGACCCAACACTTGCTATTGGCTCAGATTCACAACCACCAGCAAAACCACAAAAACCTTCTGGACCAGCAACCTTTAAAGTTGGCGTGGAACAAACTTTTTCTACTCAAACAACTGATCCAAACAATGATCAAGTCTATTATCTATTCGACTGGGGTGATGGGACAAACAGTGGATGGCTTGGACCATTCAACAGTGGAGAAACAATAGAGGCTAAAAACACCTGGAATACCAGGGGAGACTATGAGATACGCGTTGTCGCACGAGATAACAATGGAGCACGAAGCGGCTGGTCAGATACCATGCCTATTTCAGTACCACTTACCTATACAGGACTGCTGCAGCAAATCATCCAAATCTTCCAACAACAGGGGCTACGAGGACTATTTCTCTGGTTTATAGAACTACTCAGAGCAACATTGCAATAAAACAACCTTCTCTTTTTTTCTTTTTAATATTCTTTTATTGAGTACAAAAAAAAAGAAAAATTATTATTTTTTTAGGTATTATTTCTGCTGAAACAAATGAACATCCCGCTGGGGAAATGGAATACTAATATTGTTTTTATCAAAAGCTTCTTTAATCAAACGGGTAAGCTCAAAATAAACCTGCCAATAATCCTCAGTTTTCACCCACGGCCTGATCACAAGATCTACACTGGAATCGCCAAGTCCCGAAACAGCAACAATAGCAGATGGATCTTTAAGCACTTTCTCATGACTTGATATCACATCCATAGCAACACTTAGGGCTTGACCAATATGATCACTGTAGCTTATACCAATTGTTAAATCAACTCTTCTTGTCTCTAGAGCAGTATAATTCAACATAATATTACCATACACTTTACTATTAGGGATAATCACCCTTTTATTATCAGGAGTTTTTAATTTTGTAATACTAATTCCAACACTATCAATAACCCCAGTAGTACCAGCAATATCAACAAAATCACCCTTCTTAAAAGGTTTGGTTATGGCAATCATAAAACCAGCAGCAAGATTAGCTAACGTCTCCTGTAATGCAAATCCTAACACAAACCCTGAAACAACAGACAAACCCAAGATACCAGCAAATGCATCATAGCCTAGAAAACCAACCGCAAAGGCAACCACAAAAATCAACAATAAAATCTTAACAATGCGACGTGCAAACTCAGAAAGAATCTCAGACATATTGGCATTCTTCATCAACTTTTTAACATACCTACTCGCAAATATCGTAACAAAATAACCTACTATCAATACTAAAATAAAAAAAATTATATTTTTCAAAGGAATATTCAACAGAGGAATATTAAATTCTAACATCTCAACTATTCCATTAGCCATACTATTTTACCTCCCAAACTTTCAAACGTATAATGCTATTCATGCTTAATAAAAGTATACAAATAATTTAATCATGAAACAAAAGAGATGATTAGTAGGGATATTTCTTACCTAAAACCTCAGTAGAGGCGAGAGCAGCAACTGCACCTTTGGCACACGCAGTAATCACTTGACGAAGCCCACCAGTAATGTCACCAGCAGCATAGACACCAGAAATATTTGTTCTTCCTTGCCCATCAACAATTACATAGCCTTTCTTATCAATAGAAACTCCAATTTTTTTGGCAAGCTTGTTCTGGGGAATCTCACCAATAGAAACAAACACGCCATCCACAGAAATATCTGAAACAGTATTGTTCTTAGTATCCATCACCTGAAGAGATTCTACCTGCTCATCACCTTTGATAGACTGAACAACAGCATTATATACCATTTTTACACCTTTAGCACTTGCCTCATCTTGATAGGACTGGTCAGCACGCATTTGATCTCTCCTATGAATAAGAAAGACTTTTTTACATCGAATTTGAACAAGATAAATCGCCTCAATAAGCGCTGAATTACCCCCGCCAATAACGGCAACTGTTTTCTCCTTGAAAAAAAAACCATCACAGGTTGCACAATACGATACACCGCGGCCGCGCAGCCGTTGTTCACCATCAACACCAAGACTTCGATACTCTGTACCCGTACATAATAAAACTGCATTACATCGATAGGAATTCTGGGAACTTTTCACCACAAAACTACTACTATTTTTTGTAATATCAACGATTTCTTCTCCTAGTTTCATCTTTGCATACTTACCGGCATGCTCCTGCATCTTAGCGGTAAGTTCAAAACCAGAAATAGAGATAAAACCCGGGTAATTTTCAATATTTGGAGAAATCGCAGCAAGACCACCGCCAGCACCCTTATCAACAATTAGAGATGAAATCCCTGAACGGCCAGCATAAATACCAGCAGCATACCCAGCAGGACCCGCACCAATAATAACTAATTCATAATCCATAGACGTCAACCGTACACAACCTGCAATAACTATGATTATAAAAAATATCGTTTGCTTATCTCAAAACATATTTCAATTCTTACAACCTAATAAAATCCGGTTGAAATTCTCAATAAAATATTACAATAGTAACATAAAAATATATACAGTAATATTTATAAGATTAAAGATTATTACTCTTATCAGATAAGTTGTACTTAGGGAGAATATAGGGAGGAAAAAAATGAAAAAAATTATTTTAACAATAGTTGTAATGCTGTTGATATCACTATGCGTTCTCACCACACAAGCCTCAGATCCACTACCATTAAAAAAATCAATCTATGTCAATGATGACAATACCCAAGGACCCTGGTTGGGAACACAAGATAATCCCTACCGCTACATACAAGACGCAATAGATAATGCAGTTGCCGACGACATCATCTACGTCGCTAACGGGACCTACTATGAACATCTCATTATCTACTCACATCTCAATGGACTTACCATACAACACTGGACTGATGCACCCGGGGAAAATGATAACATCCCACCAACACTAAATGGAAACTCAACAGGAACAGGAATATCCATTTTTTCATCAAAGGTAAAAATAACACAACTCTCTATCACCGACTATGGGAGTGGAGGACGTGATGCAGGAATATATATCGAATATGATGCAAACAGAGCTCAAATCATCAACAACATCATCATAGACAGCTATCACGGCATCTGGATAAAACGAGACAGACAAGCAGACACTCTTCATATCATCCAAGATAATGTCATTTCAAATATAGCACAACGAGGAATTAGCATAATCTTAGGTGATAACAATCAAATCGTGGGCAACACTTTATCAAACTGCTACTGGGGAATATGTCTACACGACAGTTATAAAAACTTCATATCAGAAAATTTATTTATCAACAATGAACACGGCCTTGTCATTGATATGGGAATGGAAAACAGAATAGAAAATAATGAATTCAAACAAAACGAATACGGACTCGCACTCATTGGAACACGATCAACAACCATACGAAAAAACAACTTTATCGACAACACAAAAAGTGATGCATATATCATCACCTACAGCTTTGTCAATGCCGATGTATGGTCAGAAAACTACTGGGGGCGAAGACTCTTCTCACCAATTGTCATAATACCGGGGACACTACGACTAGCAAAAATAGATATCCCCTGGGTAAAACTTGAATTTTTCCCAGCATCACAACCCAATTAACTACAACTTACGAAGACTACATTCATCAAAAAACGATTGTATTAACTGTATACACTCAGTAAGATACTGCTCTGAATAAGGATTAATATCTTCACCATCCAAGGACAACAGAGCAGTATCACTTTTACATTCCTGCAAAAAAAACCTCTTAGATTTAGACAACCAACGTCCAATATCTTCAATATCCTCTTTGGTTAACAAACCGGGAACAAAAGTAGTTCGAAACTCATAATCAAGCGCACGCCTCTTAATTAGGTCAATAGATTTCTCAATCTGCTTTATATTAACCGATACACCAGCCAAACGATGATATTTTTCTTTAGGAGCCTTAATATCCATCGCAACATAATCAACAAGACCTTCGTCAAACAATTCCTTAAGTTTATCAGGAAACGTGCCATTAGTATCAATCTTAATGAGATAGCCAATTTTTTTCAACTTACTACAAAAATCTTTGAGATCCTTCTGAAGAAACGGTTCACCCCCAGTAATTACCACTGCATCAAGCATATTCTTCCTTTTACATAAATACGAAAAAATCTCATCCTCAGAGATAAGCGGAATAGTACCTTTCACAATATCAACATTATAGCAAAAAGGACAGGAAAAATTACACCCAACCGTCCAAATAATAGCACTTACCTCTAAAGGATAATCCAACAGCGATGTTTTCTGAAACCCACCAATATCCATATGAAAAAACCTATCATCCCTCTTTTTTCATCTTAAATGTCTTACGATCAGAGAACTCTTGCTGTTTTCCTTTATTCCACTGATTCACTGGTCTCATATAGCCAACAACACGGGAATAAATCTCACATTTAGTTCTCTTCTCCTCTAGTTTTTTTTCCATTTTTCACATCACCTCCTTGAAACAACTTTCATCTTCTTTGTAATACCTAATTCTTTATCACAAGTTGGGCAATATTCATGCTCACCTGCAACGTATCCATGCACCGGACAAATACTAAAGGTGGGTGTCATGGTAAAATAGGGTAGTGTATAATTTGACGCGATTTTTCGAACAAGCTTTTTAGTAGCCGTTGGATCAGGATGATGCTCCCCAATAAACACATGAAATACTGTTCCACCAGTATATTTAGACTGCAGAGAGTCCTGCAGATCAAGAGCCTGAAATAAATCATCAGTAAAACCAACCGGAAGCTGGGTGGAATTGGTATAATACGGCTCAACACGAGGGCTATCTGCATAAAAATCCTTATTATAGGTACGGATATCAGGAAAACGTACTTTATCAATGCGAGCAAGACGATAACTCGTCCCTTCGCCAGGAGTTGCCTCAAGATTAAAAATATCGCCAGTTTCCTGCTGATAATCAGCTATTTTATCCCGCATATGATCAAGGACTTTCTCAGCAAACACTTTACCCTCAGCATCAGCAATACTTTTATTCATAAAATTAAGTAACGCATCATTCATCCCAATAATTCCAATAGTACTAAAATGATTCTTCCAGTACTCACCAAATGTTTTCTCAACATCAGAAAGATAAAACTTCGAATAAGGATGAAGCCCGCTAAAGGTAAAATTTTCAATAACCTCACGTTTAATGATTAGACTTTCTTTTGCAAGATCCATCAACTCATCAAGACGCGCAAAAAATTGATTCTCACCACGAGATAAATACCCAATTTGAGGCATATTAATCGTAACAACTCCCACACTACCTGTTTTTGGATTCGCACCAAACAACCCTCCACCGCGTTTACGAAGTTCTCTATTGTCCAAGCGCAATCTACAACACATACTCCGTGCATCATCAGGTTTCATATCGGAGTTTATAAAATTAGAAAAATAAGGTGCTCCATATTTTGCAGTCATCTCCCAAATAGGATCAAGGCCAGTATTATCCCAGTCAAAATCTTTGGTGATATTATACGTCGGGATAGGAAACGTAAACGGTCTACCTTTTGCATCTCCTTCGTGCATAACCTCTGCAAATGCATGATTAATCAAATCCATTTCATCAACAAAATCGCTATAGGCATCATCTTTTAATTCCCCGCCAATTATTACAGGATCATCCTTCATATAAGAAGGTATTGTAAGATCTAATGTACAATTGGTGAAAGGTGACTGGAATCCTACTCTTGTCGGAACGTTCATATTGAACAGGAATTTCTGCATTTCCTGTTTGACTTGTTTGTAGTTTAATTGATCATATTTTACAAAAGGTGCGAGTAGCGAATCAAAATTAGATAACGCTTGTGCACCTGCTGCTTCTCCTTGGAGGGTGTAAAGATAGTTGACAATTTGCATCAGTGCTGTTCCAAAATGTTTTGCCGGTTTACTTTCAATTTTACCTGATACGCCTTTAAAACCTAAGAGGAGAATATCTTTTAAATCCCAGCCCACGCAATTATGATTCCACATCCCATTTACAACAAGAGTATGTGATTCTGTTGTAATGTCATAAATATAATCATCAAATATTTCTGTAGGCTCATTATTTAACACTTTGTGCCATCCCGATCCTTCAGCTCTCCAAGCTTTTAAAGAAGTATTTGCTGAATTATATTTTAAAGAAGAAAGGATTTTTGATGTTGTTCCAAAGCTTATGCCATAGATTGGATAGTTTTGGGTTATCAATTTTCCATTAAAGTTTCTTGTTGAGCCAACACCTTCTAGATTTCTATCTCGTATTGTAAAACCTAATACACCCATAACAACTGCAATTTGCTCTAGCATTGCTCTTGAGGCAGTTCTCAACACAAGACTTGTTTTTGAAGTGCATACGGATCCATCTCCATCTAAAATACCTGAGATTAAACCTTCAACAAAATCTCTGCTATATGTCAATATTTCTTCAGGAATTAGTTTTTCTCGACTAATACCTTTGAGATTAAAAATCTCTGAAAATAAATACGTCACAAGTGTTGAGTTTGCAATCCTTATGCTTATTATATCGTCTTTTTTTGTTTGATAAAATCTTAAGCCAAGTTCATAAACTGCTTTTTTTAATTTATTAATTATTTTTTGATTTTCTTGTGTATCTTTTTGTTTTAAACTAATTCTATGAGGTTCCATCCAACCTTCTGCTATGTAAAAGCCAACAAAATAGCCCAAATCTTCTGTTAAATTAATTTTATTAGGTAGTGAATCTGCATTATTGGAAGTAGATATAATGCCCTCAATTTCCAAATCGGTTGAATAGTTATTATATTCCTCAAGAGGCATTCCTTCAATAAAGAAATCTCTTATGCCGCGGGTATGGAGTTCCTTTGCTAAAAAAATATGGTCTTTATAAAAAAGATTTTCATTACTTAAAAGTTGTTTGATATCAACAGTTAGCAGTTTATCCTCTTCAGTTTTAATGTTTTTTGCTTGTTTATGTATTTTATCTCCTAAAACCATTGGGTGGTCTTCTGTTACAATTACCGATCGGCCGCCTTCATTTTTTATAAAATGCATTTGCTTATTTTTTGCTTTTTTAACAACCCTTGTTACTTTTGTCCAACCGTTATTATCCAAGACTTCAACATCCTCTGGATATTTTCCCCATGCTTTATCTCTTTCAGATAAAAACTCCTCAGAATTTTCAAGATTATTATACAATGCTTCAAATGAGGTTAAAAATATTTTTCCTTTTCGTTTTGCAATTATTGTCTCTTTTCCAAAATACGTATATGCTCCAAGAGTCCCAAGGTCGTGAATGTGATAGCTTCCATTGGTATGTGCATCTCCTATTTCAGGAGGATATATTTTATTAAGCCAGTAATGGGAAATAATGTTTTCTGTTGCATAGACGTTGAGTCCTTGTAGACTGTAGCTCATGTTACTGTTTTCTTGGACTTTCCAATCCATCATTGAAAGATAATCATCCACAACATCAATATCTTTAAGCAAACCTCCGATCTCTCTAATTTCTTTATGTTGGTGACGATAAAGGATATATGCTTTTGCCGTTTTTGCATGTCCTTCCTCAATGAGTGTTTTTTCTACACAATCCTGAACTTGCTCAACGGTTGGTATTTCTCCTTTGCGAAGTTCTTTTTGAAGTGTATCTAGGACTTTATCAGTAAGTTCTGCGGCTTTTCTATGGTCTTTTCCACCTACTGCCTGTGCTGCTTTCCATATTGCATTGGTTATTCTTATCGGGTTAAAATCAGTGATTTTCCCATTTCTTTTTCGAATTTTGCGTATCATTTTGTAATCTCCTCTCTTTTTAGTTCATTTAAACTTTTAATCTCTTTTTCAAATAATGCCACATCGGTAAATGATCTGTATACTGATGCAAACCGTATGTAGGCAACTTGATCGATTTGTTTTAAAGTGTTCATAACGACTTCTCCAATTGTTTTACTGTCGATTTCTTCCTTTCCCATTCTTCGAATATCTTCTTCGATACTATCAAGAATTTCTTCGATTTTTTCGTTATTTATTGGTCGTTTTTCAAGAGCTTTGAGAAGACCGTTTTTTATTTTATTTCTTTCAAATTTTTCTCTTCTCCCATCCTTTTTGATTACATATAAAGGAGCCATTTCTATATGTTCATAAGTGGTGAATCGTCTATTGCATTGTAGGCATTCTCGTCTTCTCCTAATTGAGTATTTGCCCGTATCTCGGGAATCGGTGACTTTTGTTTCAATATGGCTGCAATAAGGACAGTTCATAAATGCACCTTCATATACAATATATAGTGTTACAAAATTAAATTAATACATTATATAGTATAATCCATATCTTTTTAAGCTTTTCGTTTTTTTAGAGAAAAAAAACCTTTTTCCACACAAATTACCATTTTAGTATACCTATTTTAAAATATTATCAGCAATAGTTTCAATATTTTTATTAAACATAACGCTATAATGACAATGGATAATATGCATAGCGTATATGGTCCTGTTGCCTCATGGCGTCTTGGAAAATCATTAGGCGTTGATCTTATCTGCTCAGAAAGAAAGATATGTTCTTTTGATTGTATTTATTGTCAACTACAAAAAACAAAAAAAATAACATCACAAAAAGAATCTTTTATTGACCTTAACACTGTTGAAAAAGAATTACGAGAAGCATTACAAAAAACAAAACCAGATGTAATCACTCTCTCAGGAACAGGAGAACCAACACTATCAAAGGACATATATAATGCGGTAGCAATGATCCGGAAACACACCAGCCTACCAGTTGCAATACTCACCAATTCAACCATGTTTTCAGACAAAGAAGTCTATGAAGCTCTTTTAACATTAGATATTATCGTTGCAAAACTCGATGCGCCAAATGAGGATATTTTTCAAAAAATAAACAAGCCGGCAAAAGAAATAACGTTTAAACAAACCATAGATGGTATAAAAATGTTGAGAAATCACTTTTCTGGAAGATTCGCTCTTCAAATGATGTTTATGAATGAAAACAAAGCATATGTCTCTGAAATGGCGGATTTGGCTCGAGAAATCAAGCCTGATGAAGTTCAGATAAACACGCCGCTTCGCCCTTGTGCTGTTAAACCATTGACTAGGTTAGAGATTGAAGAGATTGAAAAAGAATTTAGAGGATTACATACAATCTCTGTTTATAAGAGTCAAAAACCAACGACAGATCCGCTTGATAAACTAGAGATTTTTAAACGAAGAAGATTGGTATTTTAGCATGAAAACGATCTCTGTCAATTTAACAATTATTGGAAAGATTCATTCCCCTTATCTTTCTCCTTCGGATGTCCCTCTGAAAAAAACAGATAATATATTTACCATAGAAATTGAGAAAGAGTTCATGAAAGGATTAACTGATCTTGAAGGTTTTTCCCATCTTCATATTTTTTATTGGCTTCATAAATCAACAGGATTTTCATTAATGGTTTACCCACCTTGGGATAAAAAACCTCATGGGTTGTTTGCAACGTGTTCTCCTCATCGACCAAACCCTGTTGCTCATTGTGTTGTCGAATGCATTGAGATTAAAAAGAATTTTTTGTATGTTAAAGGTCTGGATGCTATACAAGGGACGCCTGTTATTGATATCAAACCCTATATTAAAAAAAATGATTGTAAACCAGATGCAGCCTGTGGATGGTTAAATCAGGTAGATCTAAAGTGAGTATAATCGTGCCTGTTTAACAGCGTTTTCCGTAAGAGATTGTATATCGATTTTATTTTCTTCCTCAAGGATTTGACGAAGTTTTGCCTGAGTTGAAGGAGAATCTGGGACAGCACTACAACCATCTGAAGGAACTATGGAGAGATCAAACGTTCCAATTATTTTTGCTATTCTAATAATTTCTTCTTTATCAAAACCAATTAAAGGCCGTAAAACCGGGAGAGTAACTGCTTGTTCGATGACCTTTAAATTTTTAATAGTCTGTGATGCCACCTGTCCAAGGGAATCTCCCATAATGATTGCATCAGCTTTTTCTTTCTTCGCTATTTTTTCTGCATATCGAAGAAGCATACGCTTACAAAACACACAGGTAAATCTTGATAAACTACGACTTTTATACAACGACAGACTCTCCCCATTATCAACCATATACAGCTTTAATGGACACAAACTTTTTGTTTTCAGATGCTTTGCCAATTTGATACAGTTATCAATTTCTCGTTGATCTGTAAACGGGGTATTATCTGCATGAATTAAAACAATCTCTTCTGCATTTTTAGACAAAAGATAGATTGCAACAGGAGAATCAATGCCACTTGAGAGAAGACCAACGAATCTCATATCGTTTCATCATCCACCCAATTAAGATACTTTTCATAGCCAGCATCGATAAAAAAACAGACAATATCAGGAACTTCGTAGGATTGAAGGTTTTTTATCTTCTCAATGGCTTTTTGCTTATTAACATCAGATGTTTTTGCTAATAATATACACTCATTATCATCTTGTATCTCTCCTTCCCAGCGATAAATTGATTCAACCTGAGGAATTATTGTTACACATGCCACCAGTTTTTCCTCAACAAGAATACGAGCAATCTTTCTAGCTTCATGTTTATCTGCTGTTGTTGAATATATCAGTGCCGCCATGAAATACTCTTAACAAAAGATTATAATTTAATAGTTTCTATTACACATTTTTTAAAGTTTATTGAGTATGGTTTTATCCCACTTGCTTCAATCTCTTTATTGATTTCATCATACGTACCAAAAAACAAATGACTCTTGCAGCTACAATCACTGCATCCAAAACCGGGAACAGATTCAAATCTATCCATTAAATATTTTGCAATACTGCATTCCTCGCGCTTTATATTTTCTTTATAAAAAACTTCAACTATTCTTGCATGACAAAGCAGGTAATCAATATTCCAAAACAATTTTTTATTATTACAAAGATGCCTATGTATTCTTCTCTCTAAACCATTTAACGCTGATCCGACATACACATAATATCCCTGTGAAAAATATAAAGTATTCTTCTTTCCAATAGATATCTCTGAATCTTTATCCAATTTCGTTACCAAAAGATAACAACCAATCATAATTTTCATCTCATATTGTATTTGATGATAAATTATTTTCTCATGCACATATTCTTAAATAGTCAACTGGCAAATATGTTTTTAAAGAAAATATTTAAACCCACAATGATTCAATTAATGTTATGAATCAAAAAAAGATCATTAGTATTTCTCTACTTCTTTTTATCATCACAATACTGGTGGTAAGCGTTGTTGCAACAGAACTACTCTCTTCTCAGATATATTTTTCAGTATTTGTTGGAGTACCTATCGGATTTCTCAGCGCAATAGTAGTATTTATTGTCAGTCTAACTATTTTAAAAAAAACATCTATGAAATAAAAAAGGTCATTGAACCTTGGGAACTTTAAAAATCATGTAACGTCTTTTGCCAGTCATCTGGAATCATCACCTTTCGTTCAACTTCTCTCCATTCTAAATCATAATCGGATAAAAGATTTTTCACCATATCGGGAATATGAGGAGCACAAAGAATACCCCTTACATTTGCTTGTTTGATATCTTTTTTAATATCACGAACATACATGCGAAGCTGATGAACAGCGCTGATATTTGCCATACTACGTTTCACCTCAATAATTGTGGGAATATGATTTTTATCATAACAAAAAAGATCGATCATGCCCGATTTCACATGTTTTTCTTTCTTACTAACTCTAAGACCTTCTTCAATGATTTCCGGCTGACGGATGATCTGATTAACAACATCAGTTTCCATCCCAGCAATAACAAGATTTGCTGTATCATTTAAGGTAGTTGCAATAATTATTTGAATACTGCGAAACACAATCTTCATTTTTTCAGCAGGTTTACTATGCCATGATCGAATGGTAAGTTGCTTGTTTTCATTTTTAAACTCTGTTATTGTTCCCGCGGGCTGCCAGTTCACAGGCTCTCTTAAGAGTGGACGATGAACTAATATATTTCCATCCTGTTTAATCATCACAATCCTCTCTCCCCAATCAAGAATAGACTGTGCCCGTCCACGATAATCAACAATGCAATCTCCGATGAGGATCAGCACTGTTTTTTCAGTTCTAGACGTATGATACCTATCAATGAAGCTTAAAGAATCAATTAATTTGGGATTCAGTATAGTGTGTAACACATCTCCTCAAAAACCCATATCAACCATATCCTACATGAGCATATCGATTCATAAATAATCACATAAAAATCAGTGTTTATAAGGAGAAAAAATAGATTTGTAAAAGATTCGCCAATATATAATATAACGAGGATTACGACTAAAGATTTTTTTTTGTTTTTTCAAAAAGAAGAAGACTATACTCTGTACCCAAAAAACTATGGGAATATTCTTTCCCCATCAAAAATTTTTTTTACCAACATTTTGAAATACATATTTTTTAATATCCTGTTTTAATGACAAATCATAATATACATATAGTGGACATTCCAACACTTGTTGATGCAAGAAAACTGATTCAAAAAATCGGTAGCGATCCTCAAAGCATAGACATAATGGCTCCCAAAGCCGTCTTTAAAGCCGTAAGAGTTCATAATATAATACTGCAAGATGCAATTATCATAAAACAAGACATGCTTTCCATAGGTGGAGAGGTAGCCATACCACAATGGAGCTTTGAACATCATCAAAAATCCGCTGATATTTTAATCATGGGTACCCTGAAACAACTCAAGGAATTAATTGAAAAACTCAAAAGGCATTATCCAAGGATAAAAATGTTTTCCCATCAGCTCAGCCTGATAGTTGATGAAATCTTATGAGCCCAAAAAATGATTAACTATTATTTTATACTGGTTTTTGATAGAAAATGGATAACCTTGTATGCCCCATCGATTTCCGATACGGAAGAAAAGAAATAAAACAGATATTTGGTGAAAAAAGTAAACTTCAATACCTACTGGATGTAGAGGCGGCATTAGCCCAAGCACATGCAGAAGTTGGAAATATCCCAAAAAAAGATGCCACTGAAATAACAAATAAAGCAAATACCACCTATGTTACAGTTGAACGTGTAACAGAGATTGAAAAAGAGATACGTCATGATATTATGGCGGTGACAAAAGCCCTTGCCGAGCAATGCGATGGGGATGCAGGCAAATATGTTCACTTAGGTGCAACAAGCTATGATATCGTAGATACCGCAAATGCATTACAGTTTTCTCATGCAACACAGCTTATCACACAACAGTTAAAGGAATTACGAGCAACACTAATCTCTCTTGCAAAAAAACATAAGAATACTCTCATGTCAGGCAGAACTCATGGTCAATTTTCAATACCAATCACATTTGGCTTAAAAATGGCTGTCTACGCTCTAGAGGTTGACAGGCATCTTGAACGATTGCATGAATGTAAATCTAGAGTACTTGTGGGAAAAATGTCAGGGGCAGTTGGAACAGGAGCTGCACTAGGGAAACAATGCCTTGAAATCCAGCAAATAGTCATGAAACAACTTCGACTGGGAGTCGAAGAAGGAGCAACACAAATTGTTGGCCGTGATCGATATATAGAACTTATCTCAGTTCTTGCAAATATTGCGACAAGCATGGAAAAATTTGCCACCGAAATTAGAAACCTCCAACGCAGCGAAATCATGGAAGCAGCAGAGGCATTTGAATCAAAAAAACAGGTAGGATCTTCAACTATGCCTCATAAAAGAAACCCGATCCTCTCAGAGCAAATCAGCGGTATCTCCAGAGTCATACGATGTTATATCACACCTGCCTTTGAAAACGCGATTCAATGGCATGAACGAGATCTGGCTAATTCATCATCAGAACGATTTATTCTTCCCCATGCATTAATTCTAACAGATTGGGTCATTTATCTCACTAATGATGTTTTTAAAAATCTAAAAGTATTCCCGGAAAATATGCAGAGAAACCTAGATCATTCGTTAGGATTGCCCATGGCTGAGTCTATTATGATAAAACTGGTTGACAAAGGTATGGGACGAGGAGAAGCTCATGAGTTGGTTCGAACATACTCTCAGAAAGCAATAGCGGAAAAAATGGAATTACAATCCATAATCGAAGAGAATAAAACAATTGCTACGTATCTTACAAAAACAGAAATAAACGATGCATTAAACCCAAAAAACTATCTGGGATCAAGCTCCGAAATAATTGATAATATTGTAAAAAAACTTTCAAGATAAATGGTGTAACTTATGGATAAGCTCCAACGATTAGAAAAAAATACCCAAGAAATAATCACCAGAGAAGAACTTGCTGTTGTCTTAGAAAAAAACAAGCCTAAAGGATATATCGGCTTTGAGCCATCAGGAACCGTTCATCTCGGTTGGAAGATATGTACCAATAAAATTAAAGATTTTCTTGACTGTGGATTTGATTTCACGGTCCTTCTAGCAGACTGGCATGCCTATATCAATGATAAACTTGGAGGCGATATTGAAAAAATAAAACTCTGCGGAAGATACATGCAGGATTGCTTTGCATCCATGGGTGTTGATAAAGACCAAGTACGATTTATCTATGCCAGTGATTATGTGGGAGATCCAACGTATTGGGAACTGGTATTGCGCAGCTCAAAAGCTACCTCAGTTAAACGAGTGAAACGTGCTATGGATATCATGGGCAGAGACGAAGATGAGGCAGAACGAGATTTATCAAAACTTTTCTATCCGGCCATGCAGGTATCAGATATCTTCTATCTCGATTTAGATGTCGCCTACGGTGGTATGGATCAACGTCATGCTCATATGCTTGCACGAGATGTGTCAAAAAAACTGAACAGAACAGCACCTGTTGCTATTCATACGCCCCTTCTCACTGGTCTTCAAGCAGGAGGGCGCATGAACCCTATCGAGGTTAAAATGAGTAAAAGCAAACCAGATTCCATGATCTCTATTCATGATGATGTTATAAGTGTACAGAAAAAAATAAGCAAAGCGTTTTGTCCTGAGAAACAAATCCAAGGAAATCCTGTTCTAGAAATCTGTAAATATATTGTTTTTCCCGAGCTTGGAAACAATGTGTTTATCATCCAGAGACCTGAAAAATTTGGTGGAAATCTAGAATTTGAACAGTACGCACAATTGGAACACGTTTACGAAGAGGGTTTACTACATCCCCTTGATTTAAAAAATGCTACAGCAGAATATATCAATAAAATCTTGGATCCCATACACCAATATTTTTTACAAAACCCGACAAATTATGAAACTATGAAACAATTACAAATAATACAATAAAAAACAGTTAATTTGACCAAACGCCATGACCTTTTCTTCGTAATTTCTCAGTCAGCTCTTGCTCAATAATCAAAGCTTCATTTCTTGTAGTAATAGGGTTATATTTTTGAAATAATCTTTTACAAAGTTTTATCCCATATTTTTTCACCAAAGAATTTGATTTATATCCCCGCATATGCTGTTGAAAACGAATCTCGGGATTAAGGTAGGATTGTCCAACATAATAACATTTACCTCTGGGACTCATTGATGGGTTTTTTAGTCGAAATTTTTTTGATTCCACAACTTTTTTATCTAAGGCAATGACATATACATAATACTGAATTTTATTCTTTTTCCCTCTCATTTCAAAATTCTAATATATCATATCTTTATAATATGTCTTTACTATTGACAGGCAAAGTTCATATCTGGATGCCCCTATACAGAGGTGATAGGTTATGAAGGAAGGATATTTGCAAGAAAAAATGAGAGAATTTGATTATAAGTTAAAACAGCAGATGGATCTTGCATTGCAGCTTGATAAACATCTACAGCGTATTATAGTATCAGAAAAAGAACAAAAAAAGATGTTTAAAAAACTCCATGACCTTGATACTTATAGAGATGAAATAAAAAAACAAATAAACAGAGAGATTAGAGATGAATTTAAGGATTATAAAAAACAATCAAAAGATATCATTTTACATAAAATTGATGATGCAATTACTAAACATATGGGTGAACTTACAAGAAAAATGGAAAATCTCTATGAGGACTTACAATATATTAAAGAGATGAACGCTCAGGTAATGGAGGCTAAAAAAAATGCGATTTATAGTCAACAACTCTGCATGGTACTTATCGAAGAACTTATACGGGAACGCGTTTTCTCACGGGAAAAAATTGAAATAATAATGAAACGTGCAGGCATTCGAGCAAACGATCTATTAAAAAAATAAATCACATTGCATTCCATTTGTAATGTTGTATTAAAATCCTATCTTTTCATAATGAAAGTTTTTTTTAACAATAAATTAACCTCTCCAAATTATATTTTAAATAAGAAATTATTCAGAGAAAAATAGTTTAATAGAACATTTGTATTATTAAAAATTTTGATTATTTGTTACTATTTCTCAATTTTTTTACAATTTTGATTTTCAGGTTAAATATTTTGCGATAAATTTAAATATATTTTTTTATCTAGTATAATGCATTTATAACGTAGGTAAGCGTTAATAGGGAGGTAGATATGAAAATGAGTAAAAATAAATTTAAAAAAAAGGCTGGTGTTTTTTTAATTCTTCTAAGTCTACTGATGATATCATTTTCAGTAACTGCGTCACATATATCCGATGAGAAAAACAGCGTATCACAGAAGAATCAACCAAATTCCCTGTTTGATGATTGGGATGTTCTCATACAAGAAAGTTTTGAAGATGAATGGGTTCCAGATAGCAATGGAGATCTCGCTCCTTATCGATGGGAAATGGAACAAACTACTGGAGAAATAATGGAAATAATCCCATGCTGGTGGCATCAATACGAAGAAATGGGTGAAAATTATGCAGGTCTATGGTGGGGTTTCCAACCTCAGGATGAATGGTTAATGACACCACCCTTAGATCTTAGTGTTTATACCGAGGCAATATTGGAATTTGAGACATGGAATTTTGGACAAATCCCAGGCTTTTGGGAAGGAAATTTTGTAAAAGTAAGTATAGATGGAGCAAACACCTGGGAAACTCTGGTAAATCTTTATGAGTTAGCGCCACCTGGTGGGCAATTCTTTGGAGAACATATGCTATTTGATCTTACCAGCTATTGTGGGGAATCAGCTGTCATTGTTGCATTTCATCGACTGACAGAGGATCCTAACATGAATGTTGGATGGTGGATGATTGATAATGTGCTAATCAATGCAGGAGGTATGATACCTATCCCCGTTGTTGATATTGGAACTATCGGAGGAGGATTTGGTGTGAAAGCCAGTATAGTTAATTATGGAACAGGAATAGCAACAAATGCTCTCTGGGAGATTAGTTTTGATAGTGGTTTAATACTAATAGGGGGAAACTCAGGAAGTGAAGAAAATATTGATCCTTCGGAAGAAATTGATATTACTTCAGGCTTGGTTTTTGGTTTAGGAAGCGTTATTATTAACGTCAGCGCAGGAGATATGTGGACAACTGCAGAGGGATTTGTGATTGGACCATTTGTGCTTGCTGTAAAGGCAAAAAACTATGTGCCAATTGATAATAATGGAAAAGATTTTACTATTAATTGGGCACAATGCACCATAACAATTCGTAAAGCAGGCGAAAATGGTCTTCGAAGTGTGCAGTTTGTAGATAAAGATGGTAATATCCTTGGTTCTAAGAGTGGGATACGATTCACAGCAGGATCAGCTACTTTCTCTGTGGAAAATTGGATGAAAAACAAATTGAATGCAGGCGGATCAATAAATATTAGATAAACAGCATTCACCTCTTCCTTTTTTCTTTATACTCTCCCTTTATCTTTAGACATATTACTCTTTAATAAAAAACCTTTACTTTTTATTGGCATTTTCAGCTTAAAAAAGAAGGAAAGAGAATAAATTTTACAGTTAAATTAGCAACTCAAACCTGAATGATAGTAATATTTTAATACATGTTCTGAATTAAGATGTTTTACGTGATAAGGAGATTTGACTATGAAAATTGAAAAAATAATAGTAGTGCTTATAGCTATTTCATGCCTTTTTATTACTCAAAGCACACAAGTGAAAGCATTAGAAGCCAGTGGAATAATAGAGGATCCTGTTGGAGATGTTTATGATTTATTTACTGACGATATTGTTACCCAACATGATCATGTTGATGTAGATAATATTGACATAATAAAAATTGAGTATGATATCGTCGATGAAAAAATGGAACTTTCATTGTGGGTACATGGAGTTATTGAAAACAGAGGATCTATAGATGAATTTGATGAATTTGAACATATGGAATCAGAAAGTTTCGATATTGATTCGATACTTTATATGTTTACTGTCGAGTTATCTGAAGATGCACTTATGATTAGTTATTGCAATAATACTGCCAGAGTAGAATCTATTGGTATGACTACTAATCTTTCAGAGTCAGATTTTACCATTTCTCAAGATCAACTTAGGATTGTGTTTGATTATGACTCAACTAACCAGGAGCTTATAGAGATTAGAGCAGTTTCACAATATATCAGACTAAAAATAGATGATATATTAGAGATAGGTGACCTAGACGATGATGAATTGGAGTCTATTATAAGTTTTTTAATTGATGAAGTGCCTAATGGACCTTTACAAGTATTTGGCTCTTCTGCAACCCTTAAAGAGGTAGGGCAAGAAATAGAATTTGAAGGTAATATATGGGGAGGCTACCCCCCATATTTTTACATTTGGGATTTTGGTGATGGTACTACATCAACAGAGAAAAACACTGTGCATAGCTATGATACACCAGGAGTTTATGAAGTTTCTTTCACTGTAACTGACGGTGTAG
>JAWOGM010000062.1:0-8209 GCA_046496795.1 Thermoplasmatota archaeon | reverse complement strand
ATAAACTATATCAGCTATAGTAGGTTGGATATGCTTTGAACGATGTGAAATATACCAAGGTTTTTCATTTCAACGAGCTTGAAATAACTCTTCATCCCGATGTGTATGACCCAGCAGAAGATTCCTTTCTCTTGCTTGAATCAATTCCAATTCAAAAGGGTATAAAATTCTTGGAGATTGGAACAGGTTGTGGCCTTTTGTCTCTTGAGGCATCAAGAAAAGGAGCATTTGTTGTATGTACAGATATCAATCCCTTTGCAATACAACTAGCAAAAACAAATATTAAGAACAATAAACATCTGCTGAAAGGGTCTATTGAAGTAAGGCAGGGATCGCTATTTTCTGTGATTAAAAAAGGTGAACGTTTTGATATGATTGTTTTTAATCCACCTTATCTGCCAACAGGGGATACTGAGCATGTTGATCATTGGTTTGATGCAGCTACTGATGGAGGAAGTGATGGTCTTATGCTTATTAAAAAATTCATAAAAGATATTAAGGATTTTCTTTCTAGGAATGGTCAAGCATTTTTTGTTTTCAGCTCATTATCTGATAAAAAAATTCTTGAACAATATCTTTTACACAGAGCATTTACCTATACAATAGTTAAAAGCCAAAATTTTGGAGATGAAACACTCTCTGTTTATTCTCTTAAATCTTAAAATTCTTTTATCTTTTGCAGTATACTTTTATATTTTGATGATTATTAACCATACTAGATATCTTTTAGTAAGGAGTTATCTGATTTATGACCAATACATATTATCCCTGGGGTGGTGAGTTTACTGTATGCAAAGAGAATGGTTGCATAGCTGTGGTTCTTCTCAATATAGAATATGCTCCTTGTGATTCTGTTGCCATCTATGGTCATCTAAAAACAGAAAATATTGGTATTGAGAAAATTGTTGCTAATGTCATTTCCAATCCCCATATTCGATATGTGCTAGTTTGTGGTCATGAGATACGTGGTCATCATTCAGGACAGTCTCTTATTTGTCTGCATTCACATGGAATTGATGAAAATCATCGAATCATTAATGCTTCTGGAGCTATCCCGTATATAGAAAACCTTAATGTTGAAGCGATACATCGATTTCAATCACAAGTTGAAATTATTGATTGCTTGGGGATAACAAATAAAGAAACCCTAGATTCAACAATAGACAGTTATCTTAAGAAATCATCATCGTGCTTTGGAGAGCCCTATATTGCAATTCAGATAAAACCGGACGCAATGACCTTGATTGATGATAAAAGGGCTTTACATTCAAAAATTATTGTTAATTATATGGGTAAGGTTAGTAAAAGGAGTCAATAGATATGTATTCATTTACAAAAAACCAGAAGATATTTTCAATGGCAGATATTGAATTTGGCGGTCAGCCTGGTATGAATCCAACGGTATTATTTGCAGGTTTGTTCTTTAAAGGAAAACCTGATATTGTAACTGCTAAGCAACAAATTGTACAAATGAATGAGATCAGCAAGAACACTGGCATCCCAGCAATTCCAGATTTCTTTATCAAAAAAGAAGAATATGTCCAGCCAATAATTAATTTTATTACCGATACACTTGAATCAGATTCCCCTTTTTCTATTGATATCATCGAACCATCAATAAAAATACAGGTGTTAGAACTGCTTGAAAAACATGATCTGTTATCTCGCTGTATCTATAACTCAATTCATGTAGGTATTACCAAAGAGGAACGGGTTGCATTAGAGCAATATACACCTGAGATGGTAATTTTGGTTGCATTTAATCCAAAAGATTCCTCTCCTGATGGAAAAATTGAGGTATTGGAAAACGGAGCTCATCTCACTGAATCTGGATTGTTACAGATAGCATGTGATATTGGATGTAAAAAAGTTCTTGTGGATACTGCAGCATTAGCACCTGGTAACAATAGTGGTGGGGCAATTGCTGCACTTCCTGTTATTAAAGAGGAATATGGGTTGCCGGCAGGATGTGCTATTCATAATGTAGTGGAGAAATCAGGTTGGCTTGATAGTTTTTCCAAAGTTAGAGATGTTGTTGATGTATCAAGCAATGTAAATATTCCCCTGTTTGGTGGTGATTTTGCATTGTTTGGTTCAATTGATCTGTCATCAATGGTTTTCCCAGTTATCGCATGGCAAAATATATTGATTTCTGAATATGTTGAAAACTATTTTGGTATTAGTCCTTCTCGTACTCATCCTCGGAGGATATTACAGTAATGATATCAAAAATACAAGCATCAGTGATTGGATCATATCCTATTGCAATTCCTGGATTAGATTTGATGAAGAGCTATTTTACCCGCCAAGAATTTTCATGGGAGCCATATATCAAACAAGCTGTCTTTGATATGATACATTCTGGGGTAACTCTGATTTCTGATGGGCAAACTCGTGATCCATTCATTCAATTATTTGTGAGGGGATTAAAGGGATGTCGTATACGTGATCGGCCTGAGATTATTGATGCTATTAGTTTTAAAAAACCAATTACTGTGCCAGATCAACAGTATATTCGAACAATAATACCTGATAAAATACAGCTATTGGGAGTTCTTACAGGCCCGTATACATTAACAAAGTCATGTATTGATCTGTATTATCATGATGAAAAAAAGGCTGCGTTTGATTTTGCTAAAGCACTCAATAAGGAAGCAAAAATGTTGGAGGACTATGTTGATATGATTAGTATTGATGAGCCTTTTTTTTCAAATTCATTGCCTGAATATTCACATGAATTACTAAGAGTGTTAAATAAGGATATTTCATGTCCTGTTCGCCTACATGTCTGTGGTAATGTATCTGAGATTGTGTCAGATTTACTAGAGATGCCCGTGGATATATTATCTCACGAATTTAAAGCATCGCCTTATCTCTTTGATTCTTTTAAAAAATATGATATACATAAAGATATTTGCCTAGGTTGTGTCAGATCTGATGATAGTACCGTAGAATCTATTCAAGAAATAATTAAACACATAGAAAAAGCTTCAACCATATTTGGTGAGCATATTGTTCAAATTGCTCCAGATTGCGGTCAGCGTTTACTTCCTGGTGATATTGCATTAAAAAAATTAGAAAACCTTGTGAAAGCAGGTGAGAAAATAAATGGTTGATAAAAAAGTTCCTTTGATTAAAGCTGAGAAAAAACCTCAGAAAGAGGTCAAGTTAGATCGCAATGGTTTTTTTGTAATAGAAATTAGAGATGATAGTATTTTTGTTGAATATTATTCCAATGTATATAAAGCAAAAAAGATTGTATCTGGAAAACTTGAGAAGGTTTTTACCGGCAGAAAAGCTGATGCTTTATCAGATACCATAGCACGTCATGTCATACATTTACAGCCAGATCATTATTTATATTTAGGGCGTGAATTACAAAAAGCTCAGCTTGCGCTTGAAAAAAATAAGCAATATATTCAAGGTGGGTGCTAGTTTTTTTCAATAATGCATTGTCCATTGACATGCATCTCTGTTGATCCGTTTGTTGTTTTAGAGGTGATGTTTTTGAAAAGGATTGAATCTCCGATATTAAATTTTTGTATTTCTTTTACTTTGTCATCCCATACGGTGATATGATGATTTCCTGTCTGGTTTTGTATGGTAATTGTGGTTACAAATCCAAAATCTCCATTGTCTTTGAAAAAAGCTCGTGTTGATTCTATTGATAGAAGTTTTCCTGTTATTTGGTTTTGTTGTATTGATGGTTGGTCACTTGCATTGTGTTCTTCGATTTCAAGGGATCCCCATTTTCCTAGGCTTATTTCTAAACCGGTGTAGCCTTTTTTTGTATAGCCATTGATTATTTTAATTTTAGAGCCTATCGTGATGTTTTTATCTGAGATGGAGGTGATATCATTATCCCATAATACAAGGCGACATGTTCCTGTTTTATCAGCAATTTCAACGTTTTGAACACGCCCTGTCTTTCCATTTTTTTTGGTGAATGTTCGTATATCAGATATACTAGTGATTGTTCCGATGATTACATGTTCAGAATTTGGTGTTAAATCTGAGATGGTTTGTAGTGGTTGATTGTTTTTTCCTAACTCGTCTATGTAGAGCAATGCTATGGTATTGATATCAAAGAGTTCATCATAGCTTTGATATCGTTTCAGTATTTCTTGTTCGTATTCTTTTTTGGTGATTACGTCTTTTACGCACTGATAAAGTCCATCTTTTGTTTGTTGCATCCTTGTATTTGATATGTATTTGGTGTACTTATACTATACGACCTGCTAAATAAAAAAAAATAAAAATTAAAGTAATATTATGAGAAAGAGAAGATAGATTTTTGATTTTTATATTTGTTTTTTTTCCAGGGATATTTTACCTTTTTATAGTGTGGGGGTATTGTTGTACCATCTTTTCTTTTAAATCCTTCGACAGGTTCCCATCGATAAGCATATTCTCCTATTTTGCTTTTATTATTTTTCATATTATCATCTCACCTTCATATTTTACTTTGCTAGTTTGTAGCATGTTAAAATTTATCATTGATACTATTTAAATATACGGTGTTAAAATGTCAAAAAGAAAGAACAACCAATAAGATGTGCCAGAAGTAAACCTTTCCCTATAGATACTACTTTTTTAGTCGAATTAATTTTTATTTTTTATATGAAAAATTCTCATAGAAGAGGAGCGATATCCACCAAAATCAAATATACCAAAACCTTATTTACCCCTGTATATGCCACTGATAACATTTGATTATAATGAATTTATTGATTTACTTGGATATACCATCTCAAAAGATGTTTTAATTGATAAGCTTCCAATGATTGGTGGTGATTTTGATAAAATTGATGGAGACGAATTAAGCATCGAATTTTTTCCTAATCGTCCTGATTTAACTTCTGTTGAAGGTGTTGCCAGGGCAGCTCGAGCATTTTTTGGATTTGAACGTGGTATCAAACAGTATCCTCTAAATCACTCCGAGGTGTTGATTACAGTTGATGATTCAGTTAAAAAGATTCGCCCTTATGTTACCACAGCAGTTATTAAAAATGTGGTTATGAGTGATGAGCTTATTAAATCATTAATGAGTCTTCAGGAGAAACTTCATGGTGGTCTGGGGAGAAATAGAAAAAAAGTAGCAATTGGCGTTCATAATTTTGAGCCAGTTACACCGCCTTTTGTCTATAAAGGAGTTGATCCCGACTCTGTTCAATTTATACCTCTTGGTAAAGAGGATTCAATGACATTACGCGAGATACTTTTAAATCATGAGAAAGGTGTTGATTATGCACATATCCTAAAAGATTGTGAACGATATCCTTTAATTGTTGATGCTCATAATAATGTGTTATCATTTCCTCCTATTATCAATGGTCGTTTAACTGAGGTAACTCCTTATACAAAAGAGCTATTTATTGATGTTACGGGTACTGATAAAAAAGCAATTAATTATGCATTAAATATCATTAGTACTGCTCTTGCTGAAAGAGGGTGTCAACTGTATCAGACAAGGGTGGTTGATGAGAATAAAACATGTATTACTCCTAATCTTTCTGCAGAGAAAAAAGCATTATCTGTTTCATATGTAAATACTATTTTAGGGACAAATTTTTCGGATCATGAAATCTGTCAGCATCTTTCTAAAATGGGATATAATACTTTGACAGAGAATAAAAAGAGTATTACTGTTGAAATTCCTGCTTGGAGAGCAGATATACTTCATGAAATTGATTTAGTAGAAGATGTTGCGATTGGATATGGTTTTGATGTTTTTAGTGTTGATTTTCCACGTGTGCTCACCTTTGGAAAAACCCTTCCTTACTACGGACTCCATCAAAGTTTACGCAGTATACTGATTGGTTTGGGATTTTTTGAAGTTACAACGTTTACTATTTCAAATGAGCGTGATGAATTCAAAAACATGGGTCTTTCAAAAAAACCTTTGGTGGAAATTGAAAATCCAATCGGGGAGGAATACTCAAGTCTACGGTGTAGCCTTCTTCCATCTCTGTTAAAAATACTTAATGAAAACAAACATCATCCTCTCCCTCAAATGATCTATGAATTGGGAGTGATAGTTGATGCAAACGCTCAAAACCATTGGAATCTTGCAGGGGTTAAAATTAGTGCAAAATCAAATTTTACAGAATCAAAAGCAATTGTTGAAGCAGTCCTAAGAGATATTGGATGTAGCTATGTGATTAAGGAAAATAACCATCCTGCGTTTATTGAAGGACGATGTGCCTCTGTTTATAAAAACGATATCTCTCTTGGTTTATTTGGTGAATTGCATCCAAAAACAATTACCAATTTTTCTCTTGAGCATCCAATCATTGCATTTGAACTACAAACTGAATTGTTAGCATAAGGGTTTTGACAATGTCTATTTCTTGTTTAAAATGTAACAAACCTTCAGTAATATTTATTCGATATAATGGGACACATCTTTGTAAGAAACATTTTTTTGAATATTTTGAAAAAAGAGTTAAAAAAGAGATAAAAAAACAGGGAAAAACAAATCCTGATTCACATATAGGTATTGCTGTATCTGGGGGTAAAGATAGTATTGTGACTCTGTATATGCTTAATGAGATTTTTTCCAAACGTTCGCAGATTTATTTGTATGTCATAACTGTTGATGAAGGAATTAAAGGATATCGAGATCATAGTATAGCTATAACAAAAAAAACATGTAAACAGCTGTCGATCCCTCATTATATTATTTCTTTTAAAGAGATATTTGGAAAAACAATGGATGAGATTGCTTTATTAAATAGTGAACTGGGGGAATGTAGTTATTGTGGTGTCTTCCGTCGTTTTTGTTTAAATATGAAAACAAAAGAACTTGGTATAACAAAACTTGCAACTGGTCATAATCTTGATGATATGTCTCAATCAATTCTTATGAATTTTATCAATGGTGATCTGCAAAAACTTGCTCGACTTGGTCCACATCAAAAAATCCAACCCGGATTAGTCCCAAGGATTATGCCTTTGCGTAGTATTCCTGAAAAAGAGATTATGCTATATGCTCTGTTAAAAAATATGCAGTTTCATAATGCAGAATGCCCCTATGCTGTTCATGCATCACGAAGGCAATATAGAGATATTATTGATGCTCTTGAATACAAAAACCCTGGTACACGTCATAGCATTCTAAACAGTTATGATAATTTGAAATCATATCTCATCGATAAGTATCCCCCGGTTTCACTTAATTGCTGTAAAACCTGTGGAGAGCCAACATCACAACAAATATGTAAAGCATGCATTTTAAAACAAAAAATATCCTAAGATATACCGTTATTGTACGGTAACTGTTAAATGACATATGTTTCCCAGGTTTGCTTTAATAGTATCGCCTGGTTTTATCTCCCCAACTCCTTCAGGTGTTCCTGTAAGAATTAAATCCCCTTTTTTTAACGTCATAATAGACGAAATATATTCAATTAACTGTTCAAGTGTAAAAACCATATATTTTGTGTTTGATTTTTGTTTTAATATATCGTTTAGATATAGTGCAAGGCTTAGATTTAAAGGGTTGGAAACTTCATGTTTTAAAACCACATCGCTAATTGGGCAGAACGTATCAAACCCTTTTGCAATACTCCACGGTAAGCCGTTTTTTTTTGCAGCGGATTGAATATCTCTTGCGGTGACATCCAAAGCAACAAGGTATCCTAAAATATAATCCCTTGCTTGTTGTTGTGAAATATCTTTTCCTTGTTTTCCAATTACAACTCCTAATTCAACTTCATGATGCAAACATGAGGAACGTGCTGGATAACAGATAGTTCCTTGATTAAATATAATTGAGCTTTCCGGTTTAAGAAAAAGAACAGGTTCTTTTGGTATGTAAGCATTCATTTCTTGTGCATGCTTCTGATAGGTTCTTGCAAGACAGATGATTTTACCGATTTTTATTTTTTTATCTGAATTCTGAATGGTATAATAGGTCATACTATCTAGCAGATACGTACAAAGGGTTAAAACAATTTCTGTTTCAGGATAAGGCAGTCAAAAACTTTTATTAAAAAAAGAAAAAGGGAAAAAGAATGGGGTAGAGAATTTTTTACAGGTGTTTAAAAGTCTATTCCGCCTTTAAATGTGGTAAACGACATGTAGCCAAATAGGCCTAATGGTCCAGCATAGTTAAATCCTACGTTTGCTTGTCTGCCAACATCGACACGCCTAAAGTTTACAAAACCTACTGTTCGTGATGTTCCAGTAAATTCTGTGTACCATATTC
>JAWOGM010000013.1:0-26419 GCA_046496795.1 Thermoplasmatota archaeon | reverse complement strand
AGTTTATTTTTTCCCACAACCGTAAAAAAAGATGTTTTTACTCTCTATGGCTTTGTTAGAAAAGCAGATAATTTTGTAGATAGTATCCCTCAGAATAAAAATGGATTCAAACGATTTAAAGATGCCTATTATCAAGCATTATCTGGAGAAAAAACAGATGATATCGTTATTGATTCGTTTATAGCCTTGCAGCGTCAAAAAGGATTTGAACAAGAGTGGGTTGATAGTTTTTTAACATCTATGGAGATGGATTTTACAAAACAAAAATATGAAACACTTAATGAAACTTTAGCATATATTTATGGATCAGCAGAAGTTATTGGTCTGATGATGGCAAAGATCCTTCGTTTGCCCTCTGAATCATATCCTTACGCACAAAATATGGGCCGATCAATGCAATATATTAATTTTATTAGGGATATCTCAGAAGATATTAATCTTGGAAGATGCTATCTCCCATCTATTGAAATGAAAAAATTTGGTTTACATAACCTTGATTATTCATATACAATGAAAAACTCAGAACAATTTAAAGAATTTATTAGATACCAACTCACTCGATATTGCAGGTGGCAAAGTATTGCTGAGCAAGGGTATCATTTTATACCTAAAAGATATCTTATCTCTATTAAGACAGCATCAGAAATGTATCATTGGACCGCAGAACAGATTTATAAAAACCCTTTTATCGTGTATGAATGGAAAGTTAAACCATTGATTACAAAAATATTAACTACAAGTCTTATTAATTTCATTGACCCTGAAAATACAACAAGAACAAAAAAACTATTATACTGTAATCATAGTTTACCTGCTTTACAAGTTCAACAGTAAATGGTGAGGAAAGTATGCAAGAGAATCTGATTTATGTATTATATGGGGGAGTCATTATTGTTACATTTTTCTTTATGGAAGCAGTGGCATGGTTTCTACATAAATATGTTATGCATGGATTTGGCTGGTTTTTACATGAAGATCATCATCGATCTCACAAAGGGAAAATTGAAAAAAATGATGTTTTTGGAATTTTTTTTAGTATTGCAGCATTCTTATTAATATTAACAGGGGTTAGAGCGGGTTATGATATACGAGTACCTATTGGTATAGGAGTAACTTCGTATGGTATCGGATATTTTATTGTTCATGACACCTTTTTTCACCGGCGAGTAAAGATTAAATACCGGCCGAAAAGTAAATACGTTAAAAGAATTCTTAATGCCCATCGCGTTCATCATCAAAAAAGTAAAGATCATTCAGGAATATGTTTTGGATTTTTATATGCTCAAAAAAAATATGAAGTGATATAGTACACTTAATTGATAGCGCATATATTACATATATTCTGAAAATAAAAAGGATGAATTATGAATAACATAAAACCTCGGGTTATTATCAGCAAGTGTATTGAGTTTGATCATTGTCGATATAATGGCCAAATCATTTCCTCTGAACAAGTAAAAGAACTTCAACCATTTATTGAATTTATACCAATTTGTCCTGAATATGAAATAGGACTTGGTATCCCTAGAGATCCGATTCGCATCGTGCAAAAAAATCAACAACAACAATTACTACAACCAAACACAGGTAAAAATGTCACAGAGCAAATGAACAAATTCGCTTCTTCTTTTCTTCAACAACAAAAAAATATTGATGGTTTTATTTTAAAATCTCGATCTCCTTCATGTGGATTAAAAGAAGTAAAAATATATTCCGATGGTAAATCAGGGGCCACAATAGAAAAAAATGCGGGATTTTTTGCAAGAGCAGTACTTCAATCCTTTTCTCATTTAGCTATTGAAGATGAAGGCCGATTAAGAAACCCAACAATACGTGAACATTTTTTACGAAAAGTATATACCTATGCCCGATTTCGGGCTGTTAAAGATAAACAACAGATATCAGATCTCATCAATTTTCATACGGATAATAAATTTTTATTTTTGGCATATAATCAATCTAAACTAAAAAAATTAGGGCAACTAGTGGCAAATGCTAAAAATATTTCAGTTAATCAAGCATTCTCTGAATACGAAAAAAATCTTTATGAACTCTTTGCCCGTTCTCCACGATGTAGCTCAAATATTAATATTTTATTTCATAGTTTTGGATATATATCAGATAATCTATCTAAAGACGAAAAAGATTTTTTCCTCAAAGAAATTGAGAAATATCGACAATCTCATATCTCTTTAGCATCTATAATTTCTATTCTCAAATCTTGGATTATACGTTTCAATGAACCATATTTAAAAAGGCAAACCTATTTTTCTCCCTACCCTGAGGAACTTGTGCATGCTGAAAATATTGATTCATGTTTATCAAAGGATTACTGGAAATGAAAATTGGATACCCTTGCATACATCGCAGTATTGGATGTAGTGCAAATAAAACTTTTCGACTAGCATCTTATTCAGCATCACGTTTTAGACAAACTGTTGACAACAATCTTTCCTGTTTACAAAAAATACTTGAATATAATAGTGCACATCGTATCCTTTTTTTTCGAATTAGTTCAGATATAATTCCTTTTGCATCACATCCTATCTGTACAATACCATGGCAAGAGGAATATCGCGATCAATTCAAAACAATTGGGCAATATATAAAAAAGAATCATATAAGAATATCAATGCATCCTGACCAGTTTATTGTTCTCAATTCAAAAGATAATGATATCGTTCAACGTAGCATCAATGAACTTGAATATCATGCTGACCTATTAGATGCTTTAGGACTTGATTATTCTGCAAAAATTCAACTGCATGTTGGCGGCGTCTATAACGATAAACAGAAAAGTATAAACAGATTTATTAGCACATATCATCATTTACCCGAAAAAATAATATCAAGACTTGTGATTGAAAATGATGATAATCGATTTAATCTCAACGATTGTCTAACGATATCAGAAAACATTACCCTGCCCATACTATTTGATTATTTTCATCACAGCATCTATCATGAAAATAATAATTTTGATGACATATTTTCTCGATATATTCAAACATGGAAAACTGTTGATGGAATACCAATGTGCGATTATAGCTCTCAACAACCAAATTTTAGGATAGGATCTCATGCTCAAAGCATCGATTTAAATGATTTTACTATATATCTAAATAAAACAAAACCATACGATATTGATATTATGCTTGAAATAAAAGATAAAGAATCAAGTGCACATAGTGCAATAGAAATAGTTCAACATGATAAACGATTCTTTACGGTGATTTAGATGAATATATCAAATGATGACAAAACACAGGTAAAAAATTTATTAGATGATCAACACCTAGCAGTGCTTGCAACATTTTCTGGTTCACATCCTTATACAAATCTTATTGCCTTTTCAAGTTATAATCAGTATAAAGAACTTATTTTTGCAACACTTCGTAATACATCAAAATATAAAAATTTACAGAAGAATAAAAATGTATCAGTTCTTATTGATAACCGAGATAAAAATCCATTAGATTTCATGAAATTTATCACTATTACAGCACTGGGGAAAGTAGAAGAAGTAGAAAAAAACCTTTATAAAGATATATTACTTACAAAACATCCGTATCTCACTGATTTTATCAATAATGACGATTGCGCCTTACTTAAAATTACTATAGACCAATATATAATTGTAAAAGAATTCGAAGACATAACCATTTTTTCGCCATAAAACACGTTATCTAATATGTATTGTTTTAATAGAGATTTGATAGCATTAATTAATATACTAAAACAACGATGTTACATAATATATTTAATTATCAAACGGGGGATTTACATGTATTTTACCTACCTGCTGCAAATGATAAAACTTACACGAGCACATATTGGTATTGCAGTTAACACCTCATTTATATTAGGATGCTTATTTGCTCTTTTATTAGGATATGAATTTAATCCATTTATTTTTATCTGGGGTTTTATAATAATTTTTTTGATGTATGCTGCTGCCTCATATATCAATGATTATTATGATTTTGAAGCTGACAAATATAACAGACAATTTGGATTCTCTGGTGGAAGTGGAGTATTACAACAATATCCAAACCTGAAAAATATAACAAAAAACATTGCTGTAGTATTTATCATACTCTCCTTAAGTCTAACAATTCTGCTTGCATGGATGACTTTTCTTCCATGGTGGATCATAGGATATATAGCAATTGGAGCATTTTTTATCTGGTTTTACTCTGCACCACCTCTCCGTTTTTCATATAAAAGTATGAGTGAAATCCCTCATTTTATTGCAGGAATAATGAATACTGGATGGGGGTATCTTCTCATGACATCACAAATTGATGTACCAATCATCATATTTGCTATTCCTTTATCGCTACATCTTTTAAATGTGATATTAATCTTTGAGATCCCTGATAGAGAAGCAGATATTTTTGGGGGTAAAAAAAACATAATTGTAAATTATGGACGGCAAAAAAGTTTTCTTCTAATAAGCATAATATTTTGGCTATCAACCATTTATTTTTTCATACTTGCTCTTACTAACTGGTATTCTGCGGTCATTAATTTTTGGTATGTCACAATATTATCTTTATTGCCATCACTGCTTTCAAGCTATACTTATGTAAAAAACCCTAAGGAGCAAAAGAATGCAACACGATTTGCAATACAAAACGCAATAACAGTAATTATTTTCTCAAATGTACTCCTCGTTTATTTTATCTATCTCGTATTTTAAAAAAGATGTTTAATCTGTAATATTTTTAAAAATAAAAAAAAGAAGGAAAAATTATTCAGGAATAAAACAGAAATACCAGACATCCATCTCAGTAACACCAATATTTCCTTGGCTATCCTCTGCGGTAGCTTTTAATGTAAAAACGCCAAGGGCTGGACCTGTCCACTTTAGTTCATGAAAATTATTTTCAGGATTATATACTGCTATATCTTTTAATTCATCATTGATGTAGATTCGAACTGTAAGATCCTTACTTTCGTCAACATCATCTTCAGTAAAAATTTGTAAAGGACGTATCCTAAAACCTCCAAAACCCATGGTATCATCTATCAGATCTAAATAGGTTGCAAACAACCGTATCCCAGAAAAATGGAAATATCCTTTTGTTGGATTTTTGATAATAACTATGGGTGCTTCATCCTGTGTTGGGTCACGTACAGTTATTGATCGAGTGATTGACCCTTGTATATTACAATAGGCCGTTACTGAGATAACATCACCAATTTCTGCTTCAACAATATAGGTATATGTAAACACATTATTAGTTGGTTGACTGGTATACTCCTCACTTAAGATTAAAATATCATTAACACGTATTTCAACTTTATTAATATAATGAAGAGTTGTAGCAGGTGTGTCATGAGTGATGGTAACATTTAATTCAGATGTTGTCAGATTATAGTCTAGTACCATATCTTGAGGCGGATGTGCAAGTGTTGGAACTGCAAACAATATGGTACTTAGCAGCAGCATTGTTATTACAATATATGTTTTTGTTTTCATTTTTTTTACCTCTTTTTTTATTTCTTTATATTTTTTTATTCAACAATTAATCGACGAACATCACCTGTGTTCCCAGATGGACCTAGTGTTGTTTTTGTACAGATATACAATTCTTTTTGTTCATCTTCTCCAAATGAGAGTATAAACCGGTTAAATGATTGTCTTGGCTTTAATTCAAATCGATTATATAGGCCAGGCTGGGTTTCTTCTAAATAAAACAATTTTCCACTTGGTATAAAAAAAGATGAACTCCAATCTCCAAAGACATATTTGCCTTGTAATTGTGAAGAGATTTCTCCTCTATATAGATAGCCTCCTGTAATTGATTTTCCCACGGCATGACTATATTCATTGACTGGATAAGCAAGTGTTTCTATATCTATTCCTAATATATCTGCCAGATCAGGATCATAAGGATGAGTGCCTTCAAATATTCTCCATCCATAATTCTCGCCTTTTTGTACAATATTAATTTCTTCCCATTCATCTTGTCCAACGTCAGCTACCCATAAATCATTCGTTTGAGAATCAAAAGAAAACCTCCATGGGTTACGAAATCCCCATGCATAAATTTCATCTAAGCCATCTTTGCCAACAAATGGATTATCAGAAGGGACACTATATGGTAATTCGTTATCAATGTCAATACGTAAAAGTGATCCAAGTGAGGTGTTTATGTCCTGTCCATTTCCAATAATTCCATGATTATCTCCAGCTCCACCGCCATCACCAAGTCCTATATATAGAAAGGAATCAGGGCCAAATACTAATTGGCCACCATTATGATTTGCTTCTGGTTGATCAACTCTAAAAATTATAGTTTCTGAATCAGGATTAGCAACATTTGGATCATTTGATACTTGATACTCAGCTACGATACTTTCATGATCTATCCCTGTCCCTGTTTTTGGAGCACTATAATACACAAAAAAGCGTCCATTGTCTTTATAATTTGGATGAAACGCAAGGCCTAACAAACCACGTTCATCATAGATTTGATCTAAATCAACAATTTTATCAGAAATATCTAAAAATGGTTCAGGATTTAGTACATCATTTTCAATAATATTAATAATTCCTGTCTGATCAATAATAAATAATCTATTTGAACCATCACCAGCATTAACAAGCCCAACAGGTGATGTAAGACCACTTGCTACTGTTTCAAAATCAACAGTTAATTCAGGAAATACTCTAATGAAAAACAAAAACACAAATCCATTAAACGTTTTTTCAACTGTGTTAACGCTAATAGTAACGGTAATGCGTCCTAATCCAAAAACTGGAGAACAAGTGATATATTCATTTGAATTCGATGCCAGATTTGAGATAACACCTGTTTGAGTTCTATTTATTCTTCTACCAATTCCTCCAGTTACTGAAATACTCCACTCGATGTCTGAAATATCTGTTTCACCTGTATTTGAAATTTGTGCTCGTATCCTAGCTAGTCCACCGGTAACCTCAGATATTTCAAGATTATCATCTTGAGAAGGAGTTGTTCCGCTAACAAAAAAGACGTTTGATAACATTCCAAGAATTATTACTAATACAATTAATTTTTTAGACATAAATATCGACCTCCAACATATTATAACATAATAGTATATATAAATTCTTATCATACAATTGTAAAACGTATTAAAAATGATTTATATTGGCTGATTATTTGTATGAAAATGTTTTGAAGAATAACTCATTTTTTATGCCGGTCGTAATGTTCCTGCAAAAACCTGCCAGGCCAGAGCAGATTTTGCAACTAGACTAAGCACAATATACATTTTTTCACCATACAGATAATCTTTCCATCTTCCAATCTTTTTATACTGAAGAACCATATTAATAGCAAACAGATTAAAGAAAACAGCAATAGTGATAAATATTGCAATAACAAAATCTGGGACAGATTCTGCAGTAATTAAAGGAATAAAAATAATGACCCATGGCACAAAACCGGATAGACAACCAATATTAAATGAAAGCCAACTTGTTTTTTTGGTTGTTTGATTATGAACCTCCATCATTAATCCCATCAGATTCATCACAGCGGTTAATGTAAATAATGCAAGTAATGTTCCAATATCATAAATTGTGACAAGCATAGCGATAAGGAAAATCATAAGTGATGCACTAAATGAATATTCATACCAACGTGCAGGATTAATATGTTTTTTAAGGTTTTTAACATACCACTCATAAAGAACGGTTGAAACAAGAAAATGAGCAGTTGCTGACATAAATAAAAATAATGCAACTAACGGCCCAATCCTTAATTCAATAATGGTTTCTACTACTGGTGATATCGTTTGAGAAATAGGATCAAAAACAGGTGATGAATACGTAATTGGTAAAGAAAAATCATTACTTAGAAGTAACATTAACATTCCTTGTATTAAATGAAAAACTCCCATTACTGCATTAAAAATTCTTAATCGCTTAAAACATTTTTCTCCTAAAGAAGTGAAACAATCAGATATTTTTTCTTGATTTTTATTTTCTGGAAATGTATATTTTCCATAGGTACCACAATTAGGACAGGTGATATACATTGTATCGCCAGCATCTCCTTCAACAGTTAATTGATATTGGCATTTTGGACATTTGATTTGAATTTTAAGCATTGTTTCATCCTCAAAATATAATAGGAATAATTTATTGCTATAAGAATTTGATTATATTTTTTAATTAAGAGCATTTTTTTTTAAAAAAAGATAAAAAAATTTGGATGAGATAAGATATAATACTGTAATCCACTGTTTTTGGTTTATTTTGAAATACTTCTGAGCTTGTATATAGCAATTGATTATTCTCTTTCATTAACTTGGGCAGCAAAACCGGAAACAAACAAAAAAGAGTTTCTTTTTTCTGATCCTGGAATATTTATGCTTATTCCAGTAAACAAAGAAACATCAACGTTGAATGAGTCTGGACCAACATCTACGCGTTTATTTCCTAACGCTCCTCTGGTGATTATTGTTCCATTTTTTAATGAAATTGTGCCGTTGGGAGAAAATATTCTAATCGGAATTAAACTTGAAAAAAGTATTGCAAGAGCCAGAAATGGGAGAAATATAATGAGCAGAACAAATGCTTCAATAGCACTTGACGCATTTCTAATAATTCTGAGAATATTTTCATAAAATCGATATGCAAAACCCCATAATGCTGCTCCCTCTCCGATAACATTTAAATAACAATTAACATTAGAAATGTTATCATCTGTTAGAGTACTACCATATCGGTCAACTAGGATTCTTTTTGGTCTTGAAATTTCATTGTCAACTATATTGAATTGTTGGAATCTTTCACCAAATATATTTTTTTCATTAATCTTGTTTTCATAATACAAAATTGCGCTATGATCATTTTTCTCTACTGCTTCATGTAAAGCAATGAGTGTTTGTTTAATCTCTTCAGCTTCTGCAATAGTTACCATGGTCTGAACCTGTTCAGGTTTTCTCTGCCCATAATAATTTACTTGAATTGGTACTAGGTTAGTTTTTAGGGCAATCATATCATCTTTTGTTGATGCCAGAGCAGGTGAAAAACCTGTTAACAACAGAATAAAGACCACGAAGACGCTACAAATAATAATTTTTCCTTTCATTTTTTTCCCCTAAGCATATTTAATAGCTGCTCTTATATTTAATATTTTTCATCTTTTAATGCAGATTTTACGATATTATTAAAAATTTTTTTAAAAATTAGCAGTAATAGCCCTACTATTTATAAAAACCGTATATTCAAAATAAGAGAGTTGTGGATTATGTAATGTCACATTTATGCCCGCATCGGGATTCAAACGCATATGTGACGTCGCATTTAGATTATTTATATCAGTTATTGCTGTTTTATTATTAAAATATTCAAATTATCATTTTATTAAAAAGTATTACAACATTTTTTTAGGGGTCTATATCTATTTTTCTTTATTAATTTTTGATTGAATAAGTAATATTTGATCTTTTAACTGCGGTATTTTGTTTTCAACAACATCCCAAACAATTTCTGTATCAATACCAAAATATGCATGTATTAAAATATCTCTTAAACCTGATATTTTTTTCCATTCCATCTCTGGATATTTTTCTATTACTTTCTTTGGTAAACGCTTTACAGCTTCGCCTATAATTTCAAGATTTCTTACAATAGCATCTTGATACAGTCGGCTTTGAGAAAAATCATCAAATGTAAGATTTGCAGTATATGACTCAATTCTATCGATTGCTTCTAAAATATCATTAATATATGCTTTATAATCCCGCGGCATATTTTACACTCTTTAATATATTTGGCTTTACATCGACTTTTAACGCTTCCTTTATTACAAGATCAACATTGCAATCAAATAGATTTTCTAAATAAAACTTTAAATCCATATAGTTATCAAATGTTTTTTTTCCTTTTTTAAATTCTACAAGTACATCGATGTCGCTTTGTTTTTTTTGTTTGTTTATTGCATACGATCCAAATAAACCTATATGTTTAACTCCAAATTTTTTGATAGTATCCTTGTTTTCATAAATTATTTTGAGTATTTTATCTGAAGTTATCATTTTTTATTATCACCTATATCTATAGATCAACATGTAATAAATAGAAAACATGTATAAGAAATTGACGTTATAGAACTATCTTATTGGATTTTATAGTTATTTATGTGACCTCACATCAATGCCCGCATCGGGATTCGAACCCGAGTAGGAGCCTCCGCAGGGCTCCAGGATATCCAGACTACCTCATGCGGGCTGGAACAATGATTCTTATTTGTCTATTCTATCTCATTTTCATTAAGAAATCAAAGGTGAAAACATCAATTAATACATAACTATTGTGTATTTTTTTTTAAAAGAAGCGATACGGTATCAAATAATTCTTCAGATTGAATTGTTTTTTCGATAGTAAAATATTGTTCAAGAAACTTTTTTCCATCAAGAAACTGTTCTAAGGAGTCATTTGTTGTTCGGAAAATCACACGAGCAGAATCATTCATATTCTGATAGATATAATGTAGTATTTCTTTTTGTTTTTTTATTCCGTATAAAACAAAAATCTCGTTAAATGATTCTAGGGAATAGTTTAATCCATCGGCATATTCAAAGTGTAAGTTTTTATCAAAATCAGAGTTGTTGACAAGATAAACGGCGTTTTTAATAGCTGTCTTATCATAATCAATTGAGACAATTTTTTTTGGTTTGGAATACTGAGAAATTAATATTGAAGTAGCAGGTATGGAACCACATCCAATCACCAGGATAGAATCATCTGAGTTTATCTGTAATATTTTTACTTCTTTTTCAACTAATTCTTTATAAATATCGATATATATCGTGTATATTGATATAAAATGTATTGCAATTTTTTCAAAAATAGCATAGGCATAATCCATAAATTTTTTAAATGATCCTGTTTTAAATTTTGGAGAAATATAATTATAAAATATATCTGCTGCATAAACAAAGAACCTATTTGATATTTGGTTTTTCATACTAGATACATACCTATACTTTCATGTGATACATGAATATATCTTAAACGTTTTGTCTTTCAAAGGAAATAACTAAATGCAAACTAAAAACAATAAAAATACAATTTTTTATTTTATTACATCAACAAGGGCTACTTTTTCAAGGATAATATCGCCATAATCCTCATTAGGAATAGTTGATAATTCTTCTATTGTGATGCCAAATCGTTGTAATGTATTTTTATCACCATCAAGTATTGTATCATCCCGTGTAAACTTAAACATTGTTAGTAATTGTTGAATAACTCGTTGACTAGTGAGGTGTTTTTGTTGTGGGATTAAAATAATTGCAAATCGTTGATATTCCGAAGTTATCCCTACTTTTTCTATTGCTTTTGAAATCTGACGTTCACCAGAGATATATAATAAAAGTTCTAATGATACATCGTCTAACGAGTTTGTATTTTGTAAAAATGACCTTTGTGTATGCAAGAATGCTGAAATGATGTGATCTTTGCCATAGATATAATCTGCATTAACGATTTGAATGATGACGTTATGTTTTTTAGAAAATTCGTTGATTTGTTGAAAAAAATTTTTTGTTGATGTAATCCTACCTCTTGCGCCAATGATTATTGTCATTTATATTCCATCTAATTTTTTATTTCCTTTCTGTTTGTCTTCTGCTATCTGTTTTTTAATATCAGCAGCTATTGCTGGTCCTATTGTTTTTATCTGCGCTAATCGTTCAACTGGAATTCCCCTTAAATCGTTTATTGTTTTAAATCCTTCATTAAATATTGCTCTAGCTCTCACTCGTCCTATTCCTTTTAACTCAATGAGGTTTAATAATTCCTGTCTACAACCATTACGGACTCGTATTATTAGATCAGTGATATCAGAAACATAGGAATACTCATACATGCGGGCAAATTCACGAAGTGCATGTAATAACCATTCAGAAATCTCAACAATATTATGAATATCCCCCGGCCATATATTATATTTTGAGACAATTCTATCATATGATATCTCATTGATCCAATCTTGAAGGAGTAGGGCTGTTTTCAAATCACTTAAAAACCATTCAAACTCATTATCTACCTTTGATGGTACAGTTAGGAGAAAACAATTTTTATACTGTTCAAAATTTTCTTCTACCCAGGAATCGGTCCCCCGTAAATACAATGATCGTACATCAGGGGTTGAACATATTGTATGAAGAAATGATAGCGGTGTTATTTCTCTTTTATGGGAATGCATTAACGATTTTTTCATCTGAAGTGCTGATAATGGGTCAATATATAACGAGGATGTTTGCGTTCCAAAAAGCGTTGCAATATAGTAGTCATTATTTTTTGTTATAAAATCATTGGAAAGTAAAAAATCAAGCGATTCGTCGATTTCTTGTTCAATTTTATATGAATCTGTTTGATAGGCATAAAAGGTACTGTTGATAAAATCAGATATGCCTTGTTTATCATGGACAAATTTTGATGCAATCGCTGCAAGCAGATGCATCCGTAATGATGCCTGATTTCCTAATTTAGAATAAATAGGTTCGGTATCAGCTAAGATATAATTATAAAAAATTAAATCCTGTTGCTCACTATTCTTGGCAATTGTTAATGCTTCTCCGGAAGAGTCATATCCTGGACGACCTGCACGGCCTGCCTGCTGTTTATATTCAAGAATTGGGATGGGTACCATGCCAAAATTTGCATCATAACGATATAAATCACGAATAATAACTCTTCGAGCAGGGATATTTATTCCTGCTGCAAGAGTAGGAGTGGCGATGATACATTTTATGATTCTTTCTTTGAACCCTTGTTCAACAGCTTTTTTCTGTATACTGCTAAGGCCTGCATTATGAAAAGCAAATCCTTTAAGTATACATAAGCCAAGGTTTTGTACTATTGAGGTGTTTTCCATTTGTTCTGAGTTTATTTCCTCAATAAGTTTTCCTAGATCTTCTTGTTCTTTTTTTGAGAAAGGAACCTGTATTTGGTCTTTGAGTTTTGTTGCAAGTGAGACTGTTGACCTGCGATTATTAACAAAAATAAGAACTTGTCCACCCTTGTCTATAGTATCAGATACCAGTACATGAAGAGGTTCATTTTTTTTTGTTTCAAAGCTTACAAATGATCCGTCATTGTATCTTATCTTTTTTTTATATAACACGCCCTCTTTAAGTGGGACGGGTCTCCAGTCAGACGAAATAAGTTTAGCATCAAGCCAATCAGAAAGTTCTACAGCATTTTTTATCGTTGCAGATAATGCAATTAACTGTGTTTGGGGGTTTAGTGCTTTAAACCGAGAGATGATTACTTCTAATGTTGGTCCTCTTGTTGAGTCATGTATAAGATGTATTTCATCAATAACGAGAACGTTGACTGAATCAACCCAGCTGATGCCATGTCTCAGCAGAGAGTCAGCTTTTTCAGACGTACATACAATCACATCATATCGTGAGATACGAGTATCGGATTCATCAAGATCTCCTGTTGATATTCCTACTTTAAATCCAAAATGTTTTAAAAATTTTAAATCTTCATATTTTTCCTTGGCTAATGCTCGTAATGGTACAATATAAAGAGCTTTTCCTCCCTTTTTCATTAATTGATGAAGGATAGATAAATATGCAATGAGGCTTTTTCCTGCAGCAGTAGGAATACATACTACAATATTCTTTCCTTCTAGACTAATAGGCAAGGCTTGTTTTTGAGGCGGATATAACATTGAAATCTTAAGGTGTTGTAATGCCTCATCAATATATGATGGTTGATTTATTTGTTTCATTGCTCAACCGTAATAGATTTAATATAAGATAAAAGTAATCATAGAATTTCCTTGAAAATATATTACCATTTTATGAAAAAAGGCAATTATGGCGAGAGATATCTAAAAAAAATCTGCTGTTTTTTAAAAAGAAATATCTAAAACACTTAGGTAATACTATCAATAAAGCAAATTACTTATAAAAGATATGTATTATTCCTTTCAGTTGATTTGGTGAAAAGTTATGGGCAGAAGACAAACAATGATGGAAAAATACAAGATGCAAATGAAAGCATATCGAAAAAAAAGAGGAAAAGTAGATAGTACCCCTTTTTTACCCCCAGATGGTATATTATATGTAATGGACTCTTTAAATCCAACACAAAAAATCAAAGCCGAGATACTTAAAACACGGATCCGAAGTCAACGAGAAGTAATTGATAGTATCGAATGCCCAATTTGCGGGAATCCTATGGAATGGGATACAAAATGGGAGGCATTCACCTGTTTAAAACACGATAAAAAAGCAATTTATGAAGTTGTTCAAACAAAATAACTATTAATATTTTATTTACTAAAAGAAAAATGTATGGATGTATAAAATATGGTTGAGGAAAAGATTGGAGTAATTGAACATTTTTTCACTAATATTAATGTTGCCGCCATAAAACTAACTGATGGTGAATTATATTGTGGTGATACCATTCATATTGTTGGTGCCCACACTGATTTTATTCAGCTGATAGATAGGATGGAGATAGATAGAAAATCTATTGAACATGCAAAAAAAGGAGATGCAATAGGCATTAAAGTAAAAGATAGAGTAAGAGAACATGATATTGTATATAAAATACCAAAAGGAGAATAAAAATGAAGGAATTAACAGAAGTGAGATTGTTACGGGTAAACCGATATGTTATCTTAGATGATGAGCCATGTAAAATAATGAGCATTTCTACCTCAAAACCTGGGAAACATGGCGAGGCGAAAGCACGAATTGAGGCAATCGGTGTTTTTGATGGGCAAAAACGTAGTGTAGTTCATCCAGTTAAACATAAAGTCAATGTTCCCATTATTGATAAAAGAAATGCACAAATCCTTGCTCTAATTGGAGATGATGCAGTTCAATTGATGGATTTGGAAACCTACGAGACATTTGAAATGAGAATTCCTGATGAATACAAAGGAAAACTTCAACCCGGTGAAGAGATACATTATTTGGAAGCATTAGGTAAAAAGAAAATAACTCGAGTGTAATATTCACTTTATTCATTGAAATTAATATATGACTCCTACAGATTTTCCCGATTATTTTGCAGATGCTGAATCAGAAATTACTACTGCTGATTTTGTACTATATGGTGTACCATACGAGCGATATCCCTCCTTTCGATCAGGAGTTGCCAAAGCACCCTTGGAAATAAGAAAAGCAAGTTGGAACTTTGAAACCTTTGATATCCGAACAGCAGTAGATATCAAAGACATTGCCGTTCATGATTATGGAGACCTTGGTGTAGGTAACCTTGATGATAACGAAATGATTTCTCTGGTGGAAACATTCTCTTCTACATTAATTAATAAATCAAAATTTCCTATAGCTATCGGCGGAAGTCATTCGATAACTCCAGGTATCATTCAATCATTCCCCCGCGATACAGCTGTTTTATTTCTTGATGCTCATATGGATTATAGACAATCATATGAAGGTTCTATCTACAATCATGCTTGTGCTCTACGCAGAGTTGTTGATCATGTAGGTGTAGACAATGTTGCTATGCTTGGAGTTCGATCAGTAGAATATGAAGAATATGTTAATGCTAAAAAAGATAAGATTTTTTATCAAGATTCTTTTCTAATTCAAAAATATGGTATCAAAAAAAGTATAGAGCAGACAAAGCAGTATCTTGAGGGGAAAAAGATATATATTACCCTTGATAGTGATGTTATTGATCCATCATTTGCACCGGCAACAGGCACACCAGAACCATATGGGCTTACTCCTTTTGATATCGTTGAGGTTATTGAAGCTTTTTCATCAGATATCATTGGTTTTGATTTGGTTGAAGTATGTCCGGGGTTTGATTTTGGGGAAACATCAATACTTGCAGCGAAAATTATTCGGCAAATCATTGGATTAATATGGAACAAACAATATAATGATTGAGCTTTTTTTTTTATCATATTTATCAATAGATATTATCATTTTTTGCATATCTTTTTAAACATAGAACAGATAATCCTCTTACTAAGAGAATGATAGCTATGAAGGCTGATATTATTAAAGAGGTTTTGCATTGGCTTGAAGAGCATGAATGCGAGGATGAAGAATCAGTTAAAAATTTTGTTAATATTATTATGGATAAAACAACAGAGGGTCTTTTAGAAGAAGTAAAAAAACAGTTGAAAAATGAGTTTGATACAGGAACCTTAAAACATGATTTTATTATTTCACCAGAATACTATTTAGAATTAAAATTAAAAGAGGCAAAACAAAATTTCTCAAAAAGTATAGATTCAAGCATTCTAACTGATCCAGAGTATTCGTTGTAATACTAGTTACTACTTTGTTTATATATTGATGTGCGTAAAAGTTTTTAAATAATAGGTTTTGTTACACGCCTTTGTAAAGGGTCCGTGGGGTAGCTTGGTCCATCCTTTTGGCTTTGGGAGCCAGAGACTCCGATTCGAATTCGGGCGGACCCATCAGAATTTTTCTATTTATAAAGTATATATCAATCTGTATTGGTAAAAGAGAAAAGAAGATATGAAAAATTTATATTCATTGTGATAAATATTTTATATGTAACGTATTATAACAACTATTATATGCAATTTTTTGTATTACATATAAAGTTAAGGAAACTATATTATGAAGGTGACTTGTCCAAATTGTAAACGAAGAATTCGCATACGTAGAGGAGATGAATCAACCTGTGTTTGTAAAAATAAATTACATTATTCAAAATTTTTCAAGAAAAAAATTCCTTATATTGTGTATCTTATAGATGCTAATGTGATAATATATGCATATAATACTAAAGATAAAAGAAATAAATTATGCAAGAAAGTGTTGAATTTTAACTCCTCTAGTATACGAATTGGGACAACAAATGTAATCCTTGATGAAATAGGTCAAAATAAAAATATTATTATCCCAGAGAGAATAAAAACATATACGGTTGGAAAATTATCTGATGAATTGCTCTATATTAAAACTAATTATTTAAAACAACCTTCCCTTGCTGATCTATCACTTGTTCAAGCTGCTATTGAGCACCCTGAGATACGAGGAATTATCACCTATGATAAAGATTTTTCAAGAATTGCAACTAGAGGAGTGATACAAAAAAGATCTTCTTCTCATTTTTGGCTTGGAAATGCCTATGCATTCCTCAACAAATATGAAATAAAATCTAGAGTGAAAAAATCACCCTAAATTATCTTCGTAGTATTCTAAATAAACCTGGCTGTTCCAGCGAAGTCCCTCTATATACAATAAATACCCAGGAGACCATGCCAAAAGGACCCATAGCTATCTGAATGTTTGGTGAATTGGTATTAATAGAACATCGTTGTCCTACAAGTACACCGTTTTCAGTTTGGAATAATCCAACTTTTGTATAATGCAATCGGATAGCCCGAAATGTCATAGACTTTCCCTGCATTCTAGGATTAAAAATAAATCCTCGTATGATGGTATAGCCTTGAGGAGTTCGAACAAGTTTTGTATTTGGATTTAAGATAAAAGCAGCCCCTGCAAGCCATAACATAGGATGAAAACGCCATTTAACTACATTAATTTCATCCTCTGCAATGTTATCTTCAATATCAGTAACTTTTACTTTAATAGTCTGATCTATAAATGATAGGAATGGTTTCCATTCAAGTGTGTATATGCCTTCTGATTCCATTTCTGGGGTATATTCTCTATTACCAATGTAGAATATGACTTCACTTACATTTATATCTGATGTAACCTCAGCTACTATTGTAATAGGTCCGTATATAATTGTTTTATCTTGTGGATTTAAGATATTCATTTTATTGTCTCTAAAATAAAAAGAATTTTTTTCTGGTTTGGTAATTTTAATGGATAATTCTGGCTCAACTTCATCATCCTCAGTGGTGAATGTAAAGGTTTCATTGGTCCAAGCTCGTGGGTTTACCTCGTTGGTTACATTGACATACCATGTGTATGTTGTTGCATATATTAGGTTTGATACAGTAACATTGTATGTTCCATTGGAAACCTCTGAAGCATTATCAGATCCAATATCTGGATAGGTTTGGACCGTATAACTCATGTTTAGCCCCTGCGGGTCAGAAAGAGTAAATTGTAAATGGGTAATGTTTATAGAAATATTTTCTGCTCCGTCAGGAGGATATGGATCGGTTACATTTGGCGCTTCCATATTTAAATTTAGATAATCTCCAACAATTCTTTGTTGAGAGATATCAGTATTTGGTATTAGGCTTGTTTGTTGGTCAGCTCCTGTAGTTGTATACATTATAACAGGTCCCAAGGATGTTAATAATATCAAACATATCATTACTAAAGACAGTTGAATATATTTTTTATTTTTCATTTTTAATTCCTCCAATTAGTGCATATATAATAGTATAGCTATTTACGACTATATAAATTATACGGTTATCTTAATATAATTATTATTAATAATTAATTTCAGTAATATTTATTTTTTAGTAAATAAATTTTTTACAAAACATTCTATTATGTTATATTGATCAATTAAAAATATTTAATAATTATTTTTTATTTAGATATATTCTATATAATAATAAATGTCCAATTAATTATTAATACTTGATAAAATATAATAATATCTAAGATGAAATAGAATGTCTCGAGAAAACTTTCAATCATTTATTCCACCAAACAAAATAATTCCAGAGTTAACATTCAAAGCAGTTTTAGTTGGAATAATTCTTGCCATCATTCTAGGAGCAGCAAATGCTTATCTTGGATTATATGCAGGTATGACAGTTTCTGCTATAATACCTGGTGCAGTGATGGCTCTTGCATTTCTCAAACCCTTCAAAGGGACAATTCTTGAAGTAAATATTGCAACTATGGGGGCCTCTGCAGGGGAATGTGTTGCTGCAGGAGTTATTTTTACCATCCCTGCTCTTGTTTTATTGGGAGTTTGGACTGAAATCAACTATCTACAAACAACATTAATCTCCCTAATAGGAGGTCTCCTTGGTGTCTTATGGATGGTGCCTCTTAGAAGAGCTTTAGTTGTAAAAACAGATCTTCCTTTCCCTGAGGGAGTTGCAGTTGCTGCAGTATTGACTACTACAGTCGGTGGAGAAAAAACAATTTCGAAAAGTGAAAGCAATAGCATATGGCTCCTTGTAGGTGCTGTTATTGCATCACTATTTAAATTTGGACAGATATCACTTAACATTTTCAGAGATACTGTTGAGGGAATCATTAGTATTGGACGGTATTCAATTGTTGGTCAAAACAATGAAGGTTTGATTTATGGGGGAACAACGACATCTCCTGCACTTCTAGCTGTTGGATGGATTATCGGTCCAAAAATATCATCTTATGTATTTGTAGGTGGATTGATTGGTTGGGTTATTATTGTACCTTTATTGGTACTTGCAGCGGGGCTTCCCCTGCCTGCTGAAGAATTCGCAGATTTGGGGCCACATATCGGTGGTTTTTTTACAATATGGGGTGAACAAGTACGATATGTCGGTGTAGGAGCAATGCTTGTAGGCGGGTTATGGGCGGTCTACTCAATTCGAAATAACCTAGTTGAAAGTGTTAAAGAAGCAGTTATGGGCATACGAACAGGTGTAGAACAAACAACAATACGAACACAACATGATTTAAGTTACAAACTTGTTTTTATCTTTATCGGGCTTATGATTATTCCTGTGTTCTTATTATATCAATGGCTTTCTTCAATGATAACAATCTCATTTGTAATGGCAGTTATAACTATTCTTCTTGCATTTATAGCCAGTGCTCTTGCTGGGTATCTTACAGGTCTTGTGGGTTCATCAAATTGCCCAATCTCAGGAGTTACTGTTGTGGTATTACTGCTTGTCAGCATCATTATGGTTTTATTTGGCGCAACAGGTATGGAGGGTATGGCAATAGTAATTTTTATATCGGCGGTTATCTGTATCGGAGGTTCAATTTCTGGTGATCTACTCCAGACTATGGCATCGGGTCTTATGATAGGAGCGACACCAAAAAAATTACAGATTTCCATGGTTTTTGGTGTCTTGGCCATCTCAGCAGTAATTGGAATAATTATTGGAGTATTGCATCAAGCATTTATTATAGGTAGTCGAACACTTCCAGCACCACAAGCTTTTCTTATGAAAGGAATTGTTGAGGGAATATTAGGTGGTGAAATGCTTTGGCCTTTCGTTTTCTCAGGTGCAATATTAGCCTTTGTATTAATACTCATTAACTTACCTGTTCTTCCTATTGCCATTGGACTGTATCTCCCATTTACATTATCAGTTCCAATATTTGCTGGTGGTATTGTTCGGTATGGCACAGATAATTACCTTAAAAAACGATACCATAAAGATAACGAAGAGAAATGTAGCGATTGGGATCTTGCTATAAAACAAAAAGATGTACAACCTCGGGAAAAGGTGATACGAACTGGTTTATTACTTACTGCAGGTCTTGTATCCGGAGAGGCATTAATGGGAATAATTGTAGCTGTTTTGGTCGTCCTAGGAATTAATTTATCACTTTATACGCAAGCACCATGGTGGCCAGGTCTGATTATATTTTTGTTTATTGCAGTGTTACTTGCCTATATACCTCTTCGAGAAATAATAAATGATAAAGAATAAATCATAATGCTTGTTCATTATTGTTTTAAAACTGTATTTTAAGTAAAAAATTTTTAAGTAAAAAAGTACAATATATATAGTAGGACATAATATAACTATAATAGAATTAAGGGGAAATACAATATGAAGAAGACTATACTAAGTATAAAAACTATTTTTTTAACAGCAATTATTATATTTGGAGTTGGTGCAATTCAAGGATTGTCAGGCTATTCATCTGTTTCTTTTGAGCAATCATACACTGTACAATTAGACTATACCCATTTTGACTTAACTTTTGACTCAATATCTGTTAATGGAGAGGAATATACCACAATTGATCTTCTAGATCAAGGGCATACCACTATTATCGGTCAAGCAAAGATTCCTATGATGAGAACAATGGTACAGATACCTCAAGGAAGTGATCCTTTACTTTATATCATTTCAGAACAATGGGAGGAAACATCATTGGACTCCTTAGATCTCCCTGAAAAAATTTTCCCTGTTCAACCCTCTATCCCTAAATCAGGGTCACCATATATACCAGATGAGTTTAGCATCGATTTAGATTTTTATTCTCAAAACATATTCTTTCCACTTGAGACGGGAGTAATTATTGAGACTGGCGAGATACGTTCTCGTCGCTATGCTTTTGTTGAAATCACTCCTGTTCGTTATAATCCAAAAACAGCAGAGATACACCTGTTAACTGAATGTACTGTAGAAATAGTTGTTCAAGATCCACTTTATGAAGAAACATATGCTGCAATGCAGCGGTATTATTCACCAGCACATGAAACGTTTTTAAAAACTGTTTTCACCAATTATGGTGATTTAGAAAAAAATGTTTTGTTATCGCCAAAAACACCTGTTGGATATCTATTTATTGTCCATGATGACTTTTATAGCTCTATTCAACCACTTGTCACCGTGAAACAAAACAAAGGATTTGATGTAACAGTCACTAAAACATCTGATATACCTGGTGGTGTCACCGTTTCAAACATAGAAGACTACATTGAAGATGCATATTATAACTGGCAGATTCCTCCTGCATATCTCTTACTTGTTGGTGATACGCCTCAGATACCCACAAAAACAACAGGTTTGCAATCAGGTGTTTCATGTTCAGATTTGTATTATGTGACGATAAACCCTGAAGACTATTTCCCTGATATTTATATTGGACGGTTTTCAGCAGCAACAGCAGATGATGTTAGTGCAATTGTTGATAAAACAGTCTATTATGAGACAGGATCGTATCCTTCAGACGAATGGATAAAAAACGCAGCGTTTATTGCTTCAAGTGATTTTGGGAAATTGGCTGAAGAAACTCATGATTTTGTCATTGAGAATTATCTCGAACCAAATGAATTTAACGTCACGAAAATCTATCAAGCATCGGGTGGTTCAACTTCTGATATTATTAATGCTGTAAATCAAGGAGTATCAATTCTTGTTTATTCTGGTCATGGATATTCAGGAGGCTGGGGTTGTGTCCCATTTAATCAAAACAATGTACAAAACTTGCAAAATGAGGGAATGTATCCTTTTGTTTGTAGTCATGCATGCACTACAAATCCTTTTAACAATCCATCAGAAATCTTTGGGGAAACATGGATTAGGCAACCAAACAAAGGAGGTATTGCTTTTTGGGGTGCATCAGGATATACATATTGGTACGAAGATGATATATTAGAGAGAGGTATGTTTCATGCCTGGTGGCATGATAACCTTACATCAATTGGTGGGATGACTGACATGGGGCTGTATTATGTTTATTTAAATTATGCCGGTGGTGGAAAATCCAGGTATTATTTTGAGGCATATAATGTTCTAGGGGATCCCTCAATTGTACTTGTCGCAAGCCCTGGTGGAACAAATTTACCACCCCAAAAACCAGATACTCCTCAGGGACCTAATACTGGTGATACCGGAGTTCAGTATATTTTTACAACATCAACCACTGATCCAGATAATGATAAGGTCTATTATATGTGGCATTGGGGGGATTCTATAAGTGATTGGTTTGGTCCCTATAATTCAGGTGAGATTGTTGAATTTGGTCATGTATGGAATCATCCTGGAGAATATGATATAAAGGTTAAAGCAAAAGATGAAACAGGATTAGAAAGTATTTGGTCTGATCCACTCACCATTATCATTATTGCCATACCTGTAATTGAGATTGGTGAGATTACTGGTGGCTTTGGTGTTAATGCTGTTATTAAAAATGTTGGAGCAGCTGAAGCTTTTAATGTTGAGTGGACTATTGGTCTAGATGGTTTTGTTATTTTTGGGAGAGAAAAATCAGGAACGTTTACCAAAATAATGGCTGGATTTGGACCGACGGCAAAGTCAGGTTTTATCTTTGGTTTTGGACCAGTGGGTGTTACCGTAACAGCAGATGATGTTGAAAAAAATGCATCTGCAAAGCTATTTGGCCCCTATGTTTATGGTATAGATTAATATCATTTTTTTTCTTTTAATAATAATTTGTATGTTGTTAATTATGACTAAGTTAACATTAACTTTTTAGTGCAAAAACTGAGTGAAAAAATTAAAGCGCTCCAAACATATCTGGTTTTACATGAATACTAAATTAATTCTTTTAACTCTTGGAATCTGGTTTTTTTTCATGGTTCTTGCAATTATAAATGCAGGTATGCGGGAAGGAATTTTTTCTTTATATCTTAATAGCCTTAGATCACATCAGTTAAGTACAATAACCCTGATGATACTAATTTTTGTTGTCACCTATCTGTTATTTAGATTTCGAGTGCTTGAACTAAGTGATAAACAGGCATTGTTTATGGGTTTTTTTTGGCTGATTCTGTCAATTAGCTTTGAATTTTTAGCAGGACATTACATTTTTGGTAATTCCTGGGAAAATCTATTTGGAGATTACAACATTTTCAGGGGTAGAATTTGGATTCTCATTTTGATAACTCTCTTTATCTCACCATATCTAGCTAAAAAATTAATCTAGTTATACTGCCATAGATGAATAATCATTTTAATATAAAAATATAAAAAAAAGGGAGAGACGTTTTAGCTATATGAAACTAACTCAGCGTTTATATTGGTGAGGAAAGGTAGTACATCTTTGAAGACACCCTCAATTTTGATAATATTTTTTACCTCCGGCGAATAATATAATGTTGCTATTTCTCCAACGATGTTTATTTCATATGCTTCAAACGTACCAGCAGGAACAGTAACTTCAACGATATTATCACAATAAAAGAAATCTGCTGGTATCTCGGGTATTGAAAAAACGTTAGGAATATTAAGATATTCTCCTAGGACATGTTTTATATTAATAATTGGTAGAATATCATCCATTATATCTGAAATTTTTTGTAACTCTGCAGGATTTGTTTGTAATAATTTTGCGATTGGCGGTATAAGATTCCATTGTCTAATTTTTTGGTTAATAAAATTAAAAATTCTGAACCATATTGATTCAATCGTCCCGTCAATAGAAATGTTTAATGCAGGAAGTCCCCATGTTTGGCCACTTTCATTAAGAGGGAATTGAATAATTGGTAATGCTGTATCCATCAGATCTACATCAAGTTTGATCTGCATGGGAACAGGAATCTTTGGGAATACAGATACATTAATATAGGGTTGCTTTAGGATATTAATAGAGATTCTTCCATCTATCTCCCCGAAAAAATGTTGTATACCTAAATCATTTTTGTTAAATATTAAATACCCATTGAGTTTCGTATTTTCTAAAATTCCCAAAATTTCAATTGGCCCCTCGCCAAGGTCTGTTTCTACTAAAAAATCTCCATTTATAATTGTCTCTAAAATACTAACTTTGTAGCTATCCCCTGATATATCACTAACTTCAAGGGTAAAATCATCAAACTGTGCATTGATTATTATCGTAAACTCTTCAGATACATTTTCATCAATGATAAACTGCATGGCTTCGATGCTATACGTCCATGAGTCTCCTACTTCCCATACTGGAACGTCTGCATCATCAAGAAACAATGGTCTTATCTCATTATTTTTTTTGTATGTTTCCTTCTCAGTTATCTGTTCTGCAACTGAGAAAAGAGGAACCAACAGCATCAAACATAATATTCCAACAATAATTTTTTCTTTCATAAATAACCCCTGCTCTATAAGACAGATACTTGTAATACGCTATAAATCTTTCTATTACTAACTCTATTTTTTAATTAGTAACTTGATTACTTTTCTTATTTGCTATGACTCTTTTATAATAGCTTAGAATGTCTATATTAATGGCATTCCATTGCATTGGTTGTCGTGCCTGCACATCACCATGAGATGATTGACTCCATACCGATTTTTCTTGGGTCATTCCAATCTCATCTCCATAATAGATGATAGCAGGTTGATGCTGTGAAAATTGAATCGAGATTGCTTGTTTTAATTTTTCTTTGTTATTATTACAAGAAAACAAGATCCTGTCCATGTCGTGATTGTCAAGAAATGTTGGTAAATAAAAATTTTCTTCAAAACGATGGTAATGACGTTTTAGCTTTCTTTTCAATTTTTTCTCTGAATACTGGCTCTCTATACAATATCTGCGGATGTATTCCTGAAATGTAAAATCAAGAACGCCATCCAAAACAGAATTATATTGTTTTTGTAGATTATCAGATGTAAATCTAGAGAATAACCATACGAGAAATGGATGTTTGATTTGTATTGTAGAAAGTTCATAGGCTTTTATGCCTTTCATCCATGCTTCACCAATGAGAACAGCATTGGGAAATTCTGATTTAATATCTCTGTTGAATTCTTTCCAGAAATGAAAGGATGGACCAATGACATGGTCCAACCGAAATCCATCAAATCCTAAGTTTAACCAATATTTTGCAGCGTTGGTGATATGGTTTTTAGCTTTTTGGTTGTTTAGGTTAATTTTTGGAAGGTCATTGATTGATAAAAAACATTGATATGCATCTGGCCACTTAGTAAATAGAAACCAGTCGTAAAATTCGCTATCTTTATTGGATTGGGCTTGCTTGAAGAAGGGATGATGTTTTGAACAATGATTAGGAACAAAATCTGCAATGATGGTCATATTGTTCTCATGTAGTTTTCTAATTAAAACTTCTATGTCTTTTTTTTCCCCAAAACGTGTATCTACTGAATAGAAATCAGTGATATGGTATCCGTGATAGGCAGATGTTTGATAGAAGGGAGAAATCCATAGAGTAGTCACGCCAAGATCCTTTAGATATGGAATTTTATTAGTAATGCCTTGTATTGTCCCACCTATAAATTCTGGTTTCTGCCAATTTTTTTCATCCGTAAATCCTGCAAATCTGTCTATGAGAATATGATAAATAATTGCGTTTTTAAACCATGTAGCCCCATCCATAACTATTATATAATGGCTTGTTGTATAAATCATTTTTGAATATGGTGAATTTGCATATCATTTTTATGCTGCATAGGTATATGCAATTTGTATGTCTACTCGATTTCATCATATTGCGTTATGTTATACTAGTAAAGAGGACTCAACTCTTTTTTTTACTAAGGTTTTAGGGTTAGATTATGTTCGTAGTTTTCATCTTTCCAAAGATATATCATTACAAATATTTGGAAAAGAAAGTGAAGTAGATGTTGATGTCTTTGAAAATGATGCCCTACGTTTTGAGGTTTTTTATTGTGATAAAATAGTTAACTTTTCTTTTTCTCATGTTTGTGTTGAGGTTGAAAATCAAAAAGATTTTTTAAAAAAATGTAAACAATACGGTATTTCTTGGTTTTTTGTTAAAAAACAGCAAAAAGAATTATTATTTGTGAGAGATCATTATAATAATTTGTATGAGATAAAAACGAGATAATGGTCT
>JAWOGM010000001.1:0-52326 GCA_046496795.1 Thermoplasmatota archaeon | reverse complement strand
TTGTGCAGGTATTCACCGGCTGCGCTGTCCATCAGGATGGCGTTGGACGGTGACAGGTGGTCGGTGGTGATGTTGTCCGGCAGTACCGCGAGCGGGCGCATGCCCTTGAGGGTTTTCTCACCCACCATGCCACCTTCCCAGTAGGGCGGGCGACGGATGTAGGTGCTCTGGCCGCGCCAGTCGTAGTTGGGGTTGGTGTTGGCCTGGGCATCCCGGGTGATGTCGAACATCGGAATGTAGGTGCTGCGGAACTGTTCCGGCTTCACGCTGGATTTCACGATGGCGTCGATTTCTGCGTCGTCCGGCCAGATGTCCTTCAGGGTGACGGGGTTGCCGTCCTGGTCGTAGCCCAGGGCATCTTTTTCGATGTCGAAGCGGATGGTGCCGGCAATGGCGTAGGCGACAACCAACGGCGGTGACGCCAGGAACGCCTGTTTGGCGTAGGGGTGAATCCGGCCGTCGAAGTTGCGGTTACCGGAGAGTACGCCGGTGCAATACAGGTCCCGGTCGATGATTTCCTTCTGGATGTCCGGGTCCAGTGCACCGCTCATGCCGTTACAGGTGGTGCAGGCAAAAGCCACCACGCCGAAGCCGAGTTGTTCAAGCTCGTCCATCAGGTTGGCTTCTTCCAGGTACATTTTTACAGTCTTGGAGCCCGGTGCCAGTGAGGTTTTTACCCAGGGCTTGCGGGTCAGGCCCAGCTTGTTGGCGTTGCGGGCGATCAGGCCGGCAGCCACCATGTTGCGGGGGTTGCTGGTGTTGGTGCAGCTGGTGATGGCGGCGATGATGCAGGCGCCGTCCGGCATCTTGCCTTCTTCTTTCTCCCATTTGCCGGCAATGCCACGCTCGGCCAGTTCGGAGGTGGGCAGGTGCGCATGGGGGTTGGACGGGCCAGCCAGGGTGCGGTGTACCTGAGACAGATCAAACTTCAGCACGCGCTCGTACTCGGCGTTTTTCATGCTGTCGGCCCACAGGCCGGTTTCCTTGGCGTAGGTCTCAACCAGAGCCACCTGGTCGTCTTCGCGGCCGGTGAGCTTCAGGTAATCTCTTTTTAGATGTATCATATCGTTTATCAACAAGGGTGATTGCACAACCTGGACAGATAGCAACACATCGTAGACAACCAACACACTCACCTTCAAAACGTGGACGACCCATAATATTTTTCTCAGGAATCAAAATACTATTAAATTTGCATACCTCTGTGCAGGGATTACAGGGAATCTCCTGATCACACCGAATAACTGGATACACTAAACGTTTTTTAGGAAGAGCATACAAACCTTTCACAGGGCCCGGGGGACTTCGAAAGACATCAACCATCTCCAACCATTTTTTAGGGATCTTGACAGTAAATCCTTTATCCTTCAACAACTCTTTAGCAACGATTTTACCTGAAATCATAGCTGCAGATGCCTCAGAGATACAATCAGCATCACCTGATGTATACAAAGAAAAACCAAATAATTCAGCCTGCTTCACAAACTCATCAACAGGAGAAAGACCAACAGCGATAAGAAGCGTATCAACATTAAAAGCTTTCTCTGAACCAGCGATAGGTCTAAAATTTTTATCGATTTGAGCAATAATGACTCGTTGTACATGATCAACACCTTCAGCTCGTACAACAGTATGAGAGGTAAACACAGGAACACCGAGTCGTTTAATTTTATCAAGATGAACTTTATATCCTCCACATGCCGCCATGGCCTCAGCAAGCCCCACTACATCAATACCTGCCTGAAGCGCATGATATGCACAAATAAGCCCGACATTTCCCCCACCTAGAATAAAAAGTTTATCTGTTGGTTTAATGCAATCTCTATTAACAAGAGTCTGAAATGCACCAGCACCATACACGCCCGGCAGATCACAACCCGGAAACGATACCGTTTTCTCACGAGCACCTGTGGCAATTATCATATGCTCTGGTTTGACAAGGACATATCGACCATTTCGAACGACACCAACCTTTTTATCAGAAAACACGCCTACAACAGGAGAATTAGTCCAAATAGAAACACAGGGATATTGTTTCAATTCATCAGCCAACAAATTCCCGATATCCATACCTCGACTCCCAGCATAACAGTCCTTAATTGAACCAAAAAAATTATGTGTCTGCAACCCAAGTTTACCGCCAAGATCTTTTTTATCATCACAAATAATACAGGAGATATTTTTTTTTGCCAGCTCTAATGCAGCAGATAAACCCGCAGGACCACCACCAACAATAAGAACCTCCGTGGAATATTCAGACACAGTACCCATTTTTTTAAGAGGAGTATCATCCTGGGGTAGCGGCGGTAATCCATCAAGAGAAAATACCTGCATACCCTCATGTACAGGAGTAACACAGGCCTTAACAGGGATTGAATCAGCTATCACAAGACATTGAGAACATTGACCATTGGCACAAAACATTCCCTGAGCAGCATTATCCTTCTGATGACGCCCAAAGATATGAATGCCATTGGCAAACAACGCAGAAGAAATCATCTCTCCTGGTTTTGCAGATAATTTTTTCCCATTAAAATAAAAAAAAATTTCAGGATCATCATCGTTAACGGCTAGAATTGGATGACTGTGCAGTCTTGCCTGTTTCATGACAACCCTCCTTTATATACTAAACAATTTTTATAAAATACTATACCTGCTGTAAAAACATATAAAAAAAATGTATAGCATCTCATCAGATAGTATAAACCAAGTTGATCATCTTTTTGTATATTCAATGAAAGCCTCCCAACAACTCAAGCTATCATCCTTATTTGGTAAATTTGAGATGATTATTGTTTTAGGCATGCTATTTTATTTGTACGTCTTTAATATGATGATGTCTCTGAGCTATCTTTCTAATCATATTAATATTACGACCACCTTTGCCAATCAGCTTAGATTTATCACGAGCATTGACCATAATTCTCACAAGAACCTCTTCTTCTCCATCAAATGCTATATCGTCGACCTCATAGGGTTTACACAGATTACGGATAAAGCGTTGCTTATCTGAGTCATATTCAACAAATTTAACATTTTTCTTAAATAAAGCACGAAGTTTCTCTAAATGTTTAGCTTTACTACCAAGAGCAATACCAACTTGGCCTTTCTCGACAACAAAAATGATACGGTCATCTTCAATAATGCAATCAATAATAGCTGCCTTGGTGTATTTAGTTGCCATACTAATATATTGTACGGTTTCATTTGAAAAAGTAATTTCTGCCATTGTATTATTTTCCTTTTTTTACTAATTGAAAAATATTGGAATCCCCTTCATCGATGACGGCAAGAGAAGAAATCGTAAATTTTTTCCCACAAGCATATCCTAAATCAATACCATTTGAACTATACTGATACAGGGGGATATTTTTCTGTTTAGACAATGTTTCTATCTCTTGAGAATATGGACAGTTACTCGATATAATAACAAGTTTTGCCGTACCATTCTCCAATGAAATCTTTGTTTGTTTCTCACCTACTTTAATGGTTCCTTTCTTTACTACCCCTTTTATTACTTTATTTACATCTACCATGTTACTTCCTCTTCTTTTTTGACGTCTTTTTTGGCGGACTACGACTCATAACAAGCTCAACTGCCCCTGTCCCTAAATTAACAGGTTGTCCCACAATAATGTTTTCAGCAACGCCATTTAATGTATCCGACTCCCCACGTTGACTTGCAAGAAGCAGATGATTCACCGTAATTTCAAATGCAGCTCTTGAAAGAACAGAGCTTTTTTCTCCACTAACACCATGTCTACCTATCGCTCGAACATATCCATCAGCGGTCATCACATCAGCAACAAGCATGATATGCCTTAAATCAACAAGTAAGCCCTGCTCAGAGAGAGTATTATATGCTTCTTGGATAATAATATTTCGTGCCGCCTCAATTCCTAACTCACGCAGCACTGCATGAATGTCATTGGTAACAGTTCTATAGGGGTCAACACCTTCAATAGCTAACACTTCTTTTAAATTACTTCCCTCACTATAAATAACATATCCTTCCTGGGGTTCTTTTCTGATAATCACCCGTTTAATCCCATCGATTCCTTTGATTTTTAATGATTTTAATGCCTCATTGACCGCCTGAAGTTTCATATATCCTGGTTCATCAAGGGTTATTTTGATAACTTTTTTTTCAATTTTCGCCTCAATTTTTCGAATTGATTGAACACTCTCTAACATCTCTTCAAGCGTTAACCCTTTCTTTTCCATTGTTTTTTGATCTGGTTTAATAAAGATAACAATATTAATTAAATCCATTTCAATATCAGCAACATCAGTCAGAGTTGTTATCTCAATTTTATTAGCAATTTCTTTTGCAAGGTCAGGACTTAATCTATATTCATTCTGCAGATAAATAGTCATCATAGGTGTAGAGGGAACAGAGCGAGCATCAACAATCTCAATCAGACGAGGTAGACCTAATGTAACGTTAATCTCAGCAACTCCTGCATAGTGAAATGTTCTCATTGTCATCTGAGTACCCGGCTCCCCAATACTTTGAGCACCAACCATGCCACAAGCTTCTGTTGGATCAATGCAATTTTTGCTATACTCTTTTAATGATTTCTCAATAATAAGGGGTATCTTTGACTCTAGAGATTTATCTTTTAATATTCTATCAGTTAAATGATCAATGATTGAACGAGGGAGAAATTGATTTTTGAGAATAGTATTTATTTTATCACGGATCTTCTTATGTTCTTTTGATTCCTCATCTTTTTTTATTGGTGCTGGAACCTTCACCACTTTTTCAGGTTCAGTTTTTTCAGTTTTTTTCTTTGCTGTTTTTTTACCTGTTTTTTGTTTTGATTTTTTTGTTTGCTTTTTATTGTTTTTTATGGTGGGTTCAGTACTTATTTCTTCAAGAGGTTTAGATGTTTTTTCTTTTTTGGTTTTCTTGATACTTTTTTGTTTTTTCGTATCTGTGGTTTCACGGGATTTCACTGTTTTTTTAGCAGCAACTGTTTCTTTTATCTTTTTGTTTTTATCAGACAAATCTTTGTTTTTCTTTGCTGTTTTTTTATCCTTATCACTGGTAGATGAAGTTTTTGCCATGATTAATCCTCCGCTTTCACATCATATAAAATTCTATCAATATCTATAGCTTCTCCATTGCAACTTCTCGCAGGATCCACACCGTCTTCACCATAGATAAATTGAATGATTTCACCATCTGTTTTACGAACCGTTTTATCATTTTCAACTTTCAAATCTTCAAGTGCATTGACAAGTCTTCGCTGCATATAACCTGAACGGGATGTACGAACTGCGGTATCAACAAGACCTTCCCTTCCTCCCATTGAATGGAAGAAATATTCAGTTGGATTCAACCCATTCTTATAGCAACTTGCAACAAATCCTTTCGCACTAGCACCTAAATCTCCCCGCTCAAAATGTGGAAGAGTCCGATATTTATATCCACGCGAAATACGCTCTCCTCGTACTGCCTGCTGACCAACAATACCACACATCTGAGAAAGATTGAGCATAGAACCACGAGCACCAGATTTAGCCATGATCACTGCACTATTACTTAATCCTAGATATCTTCCTGCGATTTCACCAGCCATGTCTCGAGCTCTTCCCGTGACTCTCATAATCTCAATTTCAATGGTCTCCTCAACGCTTCTTCCTGGGAGTGCTTCGAGTTCATCCTTTTCATAGGCAGCCACCAAATTATTAATTTTCTGCTGTGCTTTTTTCAATCCCTCCTCAATCTGCCTTCGTGCTTCTATAGGAATATCCTCATCATCAATACTTGTAGTAAACCCAATCTTTGTGACAACAGCTATTCCAAGACGGGTGACATCATCAATAAATTTCCTTCCCGCATCTGTACCATTCTCACGAACAATTCTTTCAATAATTCTTCCTTTAAATGATCCAATACTGTTATCATCAATAATTCCCTGTTTTAACACACCGTTTCTAATAATAACATATGCTCCATACGGGCAATCAGGAGCTGTACAGACATCACAATTCTGACATGACTTTGCTTTATATTCCATATTAAGATCTTTAGAGAGAACGACACTAAAAATGTCTCGCCCGTATATATATTCAATTCCATCTTCGACATGTGTTTTTGGCAGAGGGCCCTTATAATGAAATGATGAGAGTATCTGCATTGCTGTGGTTTTTGTAAACTTCTTATCTTTATAGGTCAACAAGAAACATCCTGTGATATGATCATGAAGACCTCCAATAATAACACCACCAAAACGAGGTGATAAGATATTTTCTTGAACCTTCATCAATAACTCAGCTTCAGCTTTGGCTTCCTCGCCCTGAATAAGATGCAGATTCATTTCATCTCCATCAAAATCAGCATTATAAGGAGGACAAACAGAAAGATTAAACCGAAAAGATTTATTAGGAACAACTTTAATGGTATGAGCCATCATAGACATACGATGAAGAGAAGGCTGACGATTAAACAGACAGATATCTCCATCGGTTAATTGCCGCTCAATAACAGACCCGATCTCTAGTTTCTCAGCGATATCCTCAGCATTCCTATCAGTAACCTTTAACCTCTGCTCAATCTCGCCTCTATACCGCTTCAAATAATTAACTTTTGGAATATAATGTTCAGATTCAATAGCACTTTGCATAATGATTTGTTTACACCAATCAATATTATGATGAGTCACCCGTACAGGTATGGTAAGTTCTCTTGCTATCTCAACAGGGACTCCAATTTCATTAATACTAAGATTAGGATCTGGTGAGATAACCGTACGAGCAGAGAAATTAACACGTTTCCCAGAAAGATTACTCCTAAACCTTCCCTCTTTGCCTTTCAACCGCTGTGCAAGAGTCTTTAATGGTCGACCAGACCGATGTCTTGCAGGAGGTATCCCTGATGTTTGATTATCAAGATAGGTTGTTACATGATACTGAAGAAGCTCCCAGAGATCCTCAACAATAAGCTGTGGCGCTCCAGCATCTCTATTCTCCTGTAATCTTTGATTAATACGGATAACATCAACAAGTTTATGGGTGAGATCATCCTCTGAACGTTCTCCAGATTCAAGCGTGACAGAAGGACGAACGGTAACTGGTGGAACTGGTAAGACTGTTAGAACCATCCACTCAGGCCGAGCTGATTTTTTATCAATATCAAATAAAGGAAGTTCATCATCACGAATTTTCTCCAACCACTCCCTTATTTCAGTGGGAGTTAATTTTTTTCCACCTTCTCTAAATGATGTTGGTTTATCTAATTCAATTTTACTGGCAACATGACCACAGTGTGGACATGAATCCATTTTTACACATTCTGCAATTAAGGATTTAAAAACATAGGCATTATCTCTACCCTCATTTTTATTTTTCTTAATTAATGCTTTATATTCCTCTATCCTTTTATCAGGAAGAAGAATTCTACCACAATCACGACATGATGAACGCAAGCTATTTCGAATGGTTTTTACAAAACCAACGTGAACAACAGGCATTGCCAGATCGATATGACCAAAATGACCAGGACATTTATCTTTACCAACCTTTAAGCCACACGTTTTACATCGTAACCCTGGCTCAATAACACTTAATCGTTGATCCATCAAGCCCATAGTTATGGGAAACCCATCATCATCATAGGTATCTGCCGTAATAACCTTAATAGCACTCATTTTTCTTATCTCATTAGGTGAGAGAACTGAGAATTCTAGTCTATCTATTTTTTTTGTCACACTTCTTAATCTTGACATTTTACTTCTCCTACACAAGCGATTTTAATTTAATTCTTGGTACAACAACCAATGATTTTAACTCATCAATCAACAACTTAAACGCATAGCTCATCTCAACTGGACTGATATCTGCTTTATCTGCACAAACAGAACAATAAAGTCTTCCGTGCCTATCTATTCCTGCAATATGTCCACAGGTGTTACATACATATTTCATAGTAATATCGGATTCATCAAGTAATCTATCTTTAATTACCATTGAAGCGCCATGACCAATGAGACAATCTCGTTCCATCTCCCCAAATCGAAGACCACCCTCTCGAGCTCTTCCTTCAGTTGGCTGACGGGTTAATATCTGAACTGGGCCACGTGATCGAGCATGGATTTTACCAGCAACCATGTGATGAAGCTTTTGATAATAGATACATCCAACAAATACATCACATTCTAATGGTTTACCTGTTAAACCATCATAAAAAACTTCTTTTCCATTATGTTTAAAATTATTTTTAATCAAAGCCTCACGCATCGAAACCTCATTTTCTCCACTAAAAGCGGTCCCATCCACAACTCGTCCTTCAAGTGATGCAACCTTACCACCAATCATCTCTAGAACATGGGCAACAGTCATCCTAGATGGAATTGCATGTGGGTTAATGATAAGATCCGGAGACATACCCTCCTCGGTAAAAGGCATGTTTTCCTGCGGAACAATATAACCGATAACTCCTTTCTGTCCATGTTTGGATGCAAATTTATCTCCACATTCAGGGATACGCTGCTCACGAACCTTAATTTTAACCATACGCGATCCATTTACAGATTCAGATAACATTACTTTATCAACAACTCCGCCCTCACCAGACTGGACTGTTACCGAAGTTTCCCTTCGTTTCTGAGGAGTGAGAAAATCTGTCGGTTCCTCTAAAAACCGAGGTGGAGATGTTTTCCCAATCAGGACATCTCCTCCATTGACATTAGATTCAGGAGAGATTAATCCATCCTCACCAAGATTGTTATAGGCATCGTCACTTCTGACACCACGGCAATCTGGGTTAGGTATCTCGAAGTGATCCTCTTGACCACCAGGATATCGTTTTTCTTCACTACGATACGTTCTCATAAAGGAACTACGTGCCATGCCTCTCTCTATTGCAGATTTACTCATTACAATTGCATCTTGCATGTTATATCCTTCAAAAGATGCTATAGCAACAATAAAGTTTTGCCCTGCAGGTCTTTCCCTAAATTTAATATAGGAAATAGGATGGGTTTGTACTAGGGGCATCTGAGGATAATGCATTAAATGCCCGCGGGTGTCAGGGCGAATCCTGTAATTAGCTGCACCAAATCCTAATGACTGCTTACCCATACCAGCACCCATCGTGATTCTTGGAGAAGAGTTATGTTCAGGATAAGGGACCAAGGAGGCACCAATACCAAGAATACACATAGGATCAAGCTCCATATGAGTATGTTTTGCAGTGATATCTTTTTTTGTTAATGCAATCAATGTGTTTTCCTCTTCCTCAGCATCGATATACTCCACAATACCTTCATTGATGAGATCAATCCATTTCTTATTTCCCTCTTGTAATTCTTTGAGATATTTATCAGTAAGCATTAGTTTTTTATTTTTCACAACAAGAAGAGGTCTACGAAGTCTACCGCAATCACAATTGACAATGACATCATTTCCTTCAGTATCATACGTGACATTTATTTCATTACTAAGTAAACCTTTCCTTCGACGATCTCGAATCTGATCCACTAATTCTTCTCCATTTGGATGAATACCGATAAGATCACCGTTAAGATACACACGAGAACCAGAAGTATTTTTAGTAATATCTTTAATTCCTAACTCTCTTAGAACTCCTTCAATTTCTTTCTCAAGTAAACCTTCTGAAATTTCAACTGCAAGCGAAAGATTTTTTACAAGACCACAATTTGGCCCCTCAGGTGTCTCATTAGGACATAATCTACCCCATTGAGTTGAATGTAAATCACGCGCTTCAAAATGCGGTTGAGATCGTGTCAAAGGAGAGGTTACTCTACGCAGATGACTACAAACTGCAAGGTTACTTGTTCTATCAAGAAGTTGAGAGATACCTGCTCTTCCACCAACCCAGTTTCCTGTTGCAAGAGCATGATGAATTCGCTGACTTAGCACATCAGAGCGCAAGGATGATGTAATTTTGATTTCTTTTCCTTTTGCATGAACCCGTTCAATTTGATATTTTAAATCTTTACAAAGAGCAGTAAATGCAACCCTAAACAGATCTTCCATAAGATCTCCTGCAAGTTTTAATCGTTTGTTTGCGTAATGATCTTTATCATCGGGCTCTCTTTTTCCTAAAGCAAGCTCTAAAACAGCCATTCCCATACGTGCCATAAAAATTGCTTTAGTGAAGCGGTCATCAGGAGAATTTCCAAGGTGTGCAAGAAGATGACGATCCATAATAGTCTCAATACGTTTTACACGGTACTCTTTAGCCTGACCGCCTGCAAACTTTTTACCAAGATATGCATTTGCCTCCTCTTTGCTAGTGATTCCATATTCCTTTGCACATTCTTCAATATTTGCAAGAATATACGGCTCCATTTTAGGATCAACACAGATGACATCAACAATTTCTTCATCACTTTCCATTCCAAGAGATTTCAAAAGAATAATAAGAGGTATTTGACCATATGTTGTTGGAAGAGAAACCATTAACATGCCATCTTTTTTCTTTTCAACAACAGTTAACGCGCGATAACCTTCTCGTTGAGAAAATACTTTAGCAACTTCAACATCAGTTCCATATTTACTTGAACGTTCCACAAGAACTCTATTGGGTGCAAGATCTTCAACAGTAATTAAAACACGCTCAGTTCCATTGCTAATAAAATATCCACCAGGATCAAGAGGATCCTCTTGCATCTTTTGAAGTTCTTTAATATATTCACTGTCTGATATTGGACGATCTAAACGCTCCTCTAGAACTGGTTTTGATATATTACATTTTTTAGATTTAATCATTATGGGTAATTCGCCGATTCGCACTAACTCTGGTTCATATTCAACATCATTTTTTACTGGAATAAACTCAAGATACACATGAGATTCATAATTTAAATCCCGTAATCGTGCCTCCATAGGTTTTAAAGGTCTCTCAGTTCCATCGGCTTCTTTTACCTCAGGGTTTTTTACTTTGATATTTCCAAATTTAATTTTATAGCCTTCAATTTCAGGATAAATAAAACCTTTCTCCATGCTATCTTCTTCTTGACCAATAACAGTGCTACTAACAATTTTTTGAAGACGACGATCCAAAAAATCGTTGTATGAAGCAATTTGATGGTTAACAATTCCTCTGTCCCTATAAAAAGCGTCAACAAGTTCTCTCATTTTATAATCACACCTATAATGCTACAATATTCCTATTCTAATTTCCAATAAAGATAACCCTCTCTTTTATTCACTTTCAATTACTAATCGATAGGCAGTAGTATATTTTGCTGTACGACTATCTCTTGTAATTTTTACAATCTGGCCAGGTACTGCCCCAATTGAACTTGCTGCAGGATCTGTGCAAACAATTTTCGGTAACTGATCAGCAGTAATATCATATTTTGTTAATAGATCCTTTTTCTCTTTTTCAGAAAGAATCTCATGGGCTGGAACTAGCTTATGCTCGAGGATATAGTAACGTTTTTCTTGTGGTTTTTTTACTGCGATGGGGCACTCCTCCTTTGTTGAGGATAAGGCGGGCCTGAAGGGGTTCGAACCCTTGGCCACCTGGTTAAAAGCCAGATGCTCTACCTAGCTGAGCTACAGGCCCAAATACGGGCCGCAATTCCAATATTTATAGATATATATCTCACTCTACTTAGTAACAAATGTCGGAATGGCTTACCCCTAATAAAGCTTCCTCTATAAATATCTTTACATACCTGATTGGTGATGGTAATAAAAATAGTATATTCTCTCTATATTTTTCCCTTCCTATTGAGTGGTATTCTTATTAAATCATGAGTATATTTTTTTTAGATACTAAACACTTCAGTAACTTTATAATGAGGTATATATTACATATTCACAATGAAAATACATGAAATTTTTTACTCGATTCAGGGGGAAGGTAAATGTACTGGCATGCCTACAATATTTATTAGAACGACAGGTTGCAATCTTCGATGCTCATATTGTGATACAACATATGCCTATACTCAAGGAATGGATATGGATATTTCAGAGATTGTTGACTATGTTAATAGATTCAAATGTAGTACCATATGCTTAACTGGCGGTGAGCCTTTAATTCAAGAAGAAATCTTTTTATTACTTGATAAACTTCTAGAAAAAAACTATTTTTTATCTATTGAAACAAATGGATCAATTGATATTAAAAAAATTACTAAAAAAAAAAATTTAACAATATCACTTGATATCAAATGTCCTTCTTCAAAAATGCATGAACAAATGCAGTATACTAACATCCTACATCTAGAAAATAACGATCAACTCAAATTTATAATAAAAGACAATAAAGACTATGAATATGCTAAAAAAATACTTAAAGAATATCCTTCTAAATCAACAATATTTTTTCAACCTGTTTGGGGTACAAATATTAAAGACTTAGTATCATGGATACTAAACGATCATCTCAATATACGATTAGGAGTTCAGCTACACAAGATTATATGGGGTGACAAAAAAGGAGTCTAAAACTTATTCCATTCTTTACACACAAAGTATTTACAGTAAAAGTGTATTCTTGGTTAAAAAATCTTTATAAAAATATGTGATTAATAGGATATAGTTAAAAGAGGTGAAATAAAAATGCAACCATCTAATATGGCATACGATCGAGCAATCACTGTTTTTTCCCCTGATGGGAGATTGTTTCAGGTTGAATATGCAAGAGAAGCAGTAAAAAGAGGAACAACAACCGTTGGAATGAAATTTAATAATGGGGCAGTATTAATTGTTGATAAACGAGTATCTTCAAGACTAGTCGAACCTAACTCAATAGAAAAGATCTTTACCATTGATGATCATATTGGTTGCGCTACCTCAGGTCTTGTTGCTGATGCTCGTGCGCTTATTGACAGAGCTAGATTAGATGCACAGATTAACGAAATAACATATAATGAAAAAATACAGATAAAAACACTAGTAAAACGCATATGTGATTTTAAACAAACCTATACACAATATGGGGGAGTAAGACCATTTGGTACTGCTTTATTAATTGCAGGTGTCGATGAAACAGGACCTCGGTTATTCTCGACAGATCCTTCAGGGGCTCTTATGGAATATAAAGCCAGTAGTGAAGGAGCTGGTAGATCTGGTGCAATGGCATATTTTGAAGAAAAATATCGTAATGATTTAAGCAGAGATGAGGCTATTGAACTTGGTATTAAAGCACTTCACAAAGGAACCGAAGGTAAATTAAATCCAGAGGCAATTGAGATAGGGGTCGTGGGAAAGGATGTTACATTCCATATATTAGAACCCAAAGAAACTACTTCATATGTATTAAAAGCAATTGGAGGAAAATAGGAGGAAAATAAGATTGGTCAGTCTTGACGAGGCAGTAATAGCGCGATATAAAAAAGGTGAGGATCATTTTGAGATTTTAGTTGATCCTCATCAAACAGAACGTATTATTGAAGGAAAACAGGATGATGTGTTATCCTGTCTTGCAATAGAAGCTGTGTTTAATGATTCAAAAAAAGGAACTCATGCATCTCAGGAATCCCTCGAGAAAGTTTTTGGTACTGATGATATTCAAACAATTGTAAAAACAATTATTTTTAAGGGAGATATACAACTTACCACTGAAAAAAGACATGAGATGCAGGCGCAGAAAAAAAAACGTATCGTTGATATAATAGTTAAAAACGCTATGGATCCTCAAAATAAGACACCTCATCCTCGACAGAGAATAGAACTTGCAATAGAGGAAACCGGAATACAAATAGATCCATTTAAATCTGCAGATGTGCAGGTTAAAACAATCATTGAAAAATTACGAACAATTATACCTATCTCTTTAGATCAACTAAAAATATCTGTTAAAATCCCCTCTCAATATATTGGAAAAGCTTATGGGGTAGCACGTGGATTTGGTGCCCTAGAGAGAGAGGAGTGGCAGTCAGATGGCTCATGGGCAGGTATTGTACGAATACCAGCTGGTATGCAAAAAGATTTTTATGATAAATTAAATGATATCACAAAAGGTAATGTAGAAACAAGGATTTTAAAATAAATGAATAGAGGCTTGTTATTTTATGCAAAAAAATAAACGTACCATAGTTCTCCCCAGTCAGTTTCTCGGCGATATTAGTTCTAAGAAACCCGGCTCGGGAACCTTTGTTGAGAAAGGAAAAATTTATTCAGGTATTCTCGGTATTTTAAATGAACATAGAGATTTTATCTCTGTTACGCCTTTAAAAGGAAGATATGATCCTTCAGTTGGAGACTTTGTTATTGGTGTAGTTGAAGAAGCATTAGGATCAGGATGGCTTGTAAACATTAATGCATCATCCCCTGCTTTATTGCATCAAAATGAGGTTCCCTGGAGAATAGAATTTGGTGATACTGAACGATATCTTAATCATGGTGATAGTATCATGGCAAAGGTTCTTTCAGTTGATGAATCAAAAAAAATACAGATCACTCTTAACGATCGTAATTTATATAAAATTAAAGATGGACAGATTTTTGAAGTTGAACCGTCAAAAGTACCACGTATTATTGGCAAACAGGGATCGATGCTCTCTATTATAAAGAAATATATTCGTTGTAGAATATTTGTTGGTCAAAATGGAAGGATTTGGGTGGACGGGGATGCTGATAGTATAGAGAAAGTATTGCGAATTATCTCTCGGATAGAAGAGCAATCTATTACATTTGGGCTTACTAATAGAATAGAAGAAATGTTAAAAAAGGAATCAAAGGATGTGCAATAAATGAAATCAGATATTGAATTGATCGATAGCAATGGCAAACGTTTAGATGGACGAGGTCCAGAAGATTTACGATCAATTAAAATTGAGGCAGGAGTACTTCACAGAGCAGATGGTTCTTGTTATCTCGAATGGGGTGGCAATAAGGTTCTTGTTGCCGTGTATGGTCCACGAGAGGCTATCCCTAGACATACTCAGAACCCTTTACGAGCTATTGTGAATGCAAAATATAATATGGCTGCTTTTAGTGTGGAGGATCGTAAACGACCCGGGCCAGATAGAAGGAGTAGGGAGATTTCTAAAGTTATTTCCGAAGCTCTTGAAAATGTTATTTTAACTGAACGATTTCCCCGAGCGTCTATTGATGTTAACATCGAAGTTCTTGATGCTGAAGCAGGCACACGATGTGCAGGCCTTACCGCTGCAGGCGTTGCCTTAGCAGATGCAGGTATACCTATGATAGATATCCCTGTGTCCTGTGCTGCAGGAAAGATTAATGGTCAAATCGTCATGGATCTTGGTAAACAGGAAGATAATTATGGACAAGCAGATCTACCTGTTGCAATTTCACCTCGTACAGGTGATATTCTTCTTTTGCAGATGGATGGCCATTTAACACTTGATGAATTTAATAAGGCCTTTGATCTTGCAGTGAAAGGATGCCACAGTGTCGCTGAAATACAGAAAAAAGCAATTTTAGATAAATATCAATCTGCACTGGAGGTTAAATAATGACAGTAGTTCCCAATATTAAACGAGATTTTTTATGCAAATTAGCTGAACAAGGAAAACGAATTGATGGCAGAGGATTTAACGAATTTAGGAAAATAGAAATTCAAACAAATGTGGTCAGCAAAGCCGAGGGTTCTGCCCGTGTAAAGATAGGTAACACCCAAATAATCGCAGGTGTTAAAATGGATGTTGGAGAGCCCTATGCCGATTCACCGAATTCTGGAGTAATGACTACTGCTGCAGAGCTTATTCCTCTAGCTTCCCCTGATTTTGAATCTGGTCCCCCTCAAGCAGATGCCATAGAGTTAGCTCGTGTTGTTGATCGGGGAGTACGGGAATCAAAGGTTATTGATGTTGATAAACTCTGTATTGAGCCTGGTGAGAAAGTATGGATTATTTTTATTGATATCCATGTTCTTGATTATGATGGAAATCTTTTTGATGCTGCCTCTCTTGCCTCACTTGCAGCTCTTTCAACAGCTCAGGTACCTGCTGAACGCTTTGAGCTTGGTGAAAACTATCCCTTGCCTATGAATGAGCCTCCTATATCCTGTACTTGGGTGAAATTTAACAATGTTGTTGTTATCGATCCTTCTCTTGATGAAGAGCAAATAGCTGATGCACGATTAACTGTTGCAACTGACAATAATGCAGATATTCGAGCCATGCAAAAAGGACTAAATGGTAGTTTTACTAGGGATGAGATACAAAAAGTTATAAAAGCATCTATTGATAACGGGCGTGAAATTAGGAAACAATTATATTCTACTATAGGGAAATAATATGGCGAAAAGAACAAAAAAAGTCGGTCCAGCCGGTCGATATAAAGCGAGATATGGAGTTAGAGCACGAACAAGAGTGCGAGATATTGAGATTCAACAGAGAAAAAAATATATCTGCCCTCAATGTGGAAAACAATCAGTTAAACGTGATGGTACTGCTATTTGGACCTGTAAAAAATGTGGAAATACCTTTGCAGGCGGCGCATATATACCAAAGACCGCACAGGGAATTGATGTTGATAAAACATTAAAGGTAAGTATGGCTGGAAAATAGGGTGTAATACGCTATGACTCAATATAAATGCGGAATATGTAAGAAATCTGTTCAATTTGATGTAAAAAACATTGGTATTCAATGCCCTTACTGTGGCAGTAAAGTTTTTTACAAGGAACGGCCAACAATAGCTAAACATATATCGACAGAATGAGCAAGAAAGCATCGTTTGTTTTTACCTGTACATCAGATTCTGAGGCATCTGTGTTACTTGGATCAATAACTCCTGAAGTACAGCAGAAAATACCTAAAGTTTCAAGTACTATAAAACAATCTGGGAAAAAAATTATTTTAGAGATTCAATCTGATGATATCAGTTCTTTGCGGGCTGCATGTAATTCATATCTACGATGGCTTAATACTGCAATTTCTGTACAATCCCTTGTTTGATTAATTGATCTCTATTGTCTCGGTTCTGCCCGGACCTATTGAGATTAGAGAAATAGGTATTTGAAGTGTGTTTTGGATATATTGTAGGTATTCTTGTGCTTGTTTTGGGAGATCCTTTATATTCTTTGACTCAGGATTAATTTTGTTCCATCCTTTAAATTCTTTATAGATAGGTATACATTTTTCTACGTCTTCGATGTTTGCCGGGAAATATTCTATTGTTTCACCCTGTAATTTATACTGAGTACATATTTTTATTGTATCTAAATTATTCAATACATCAAGTTTTGTAATTGCTAGTTTTGATACTGCTGACAGCAGTGTAGAATGTTTAAGAACTACTAAATCAAGCCAACCACAACGCCTCGGTCGACTTGTTGTCGTCCCAAACTCATGGCCTTTTTGCTGCAAATGATTTCCCATATCATTAGATAACTCTGTAGGCATAGGTCCTTCTCCAACCCTTGTAGTATAAGCTTTTACAACGCCTATTATTTCGTTTATCTGTGTTGGGCCAATACCGGTACCAATTGATGAACCACCGGCGATAACATGTGAAGATGTCGTATAGGGGTATGTTCCAAATTCAACATCTAGCATTGCCCCTTGAGCTCCTTCAAGTAATATATTTTTATTCTGCTTTATGGCCTCATGTAATATACAATGTGTTCTACTGAGATATTTAGAGAGTTGTTTTCCATATTCACTATATGTCTGAAGGATTTGTTTGGCATCAAGATCAATATCTAAATCATACAACTTAATTAGTTTCTGCTTTATTGGAATAATCCGTTTTAGAAGTCTCTCTAATCTTTTTGGGTCAGTCAAATCAATTGCTCTTATCCCAATACGTGAGGCTTTATCGCTATAGCACGGTCCAATTCCACGTTTGGTTGTCCCAATCTTTTCCCCACCAAGATATTGTTCCTCTGCACCATCAAGAAGTTTATGATAGGGCATAATGATATTTGCACGATCACTTATTAGTAAATTTGGTTTAATGCCACGTTTGGTCAGCTCATCAATCTCATTAAACAATATTTCTGGATCAATAACTACACCATTACCAATAACTCCTGTTTTTCCTTGTATTACGCCAGAGGGTAATAAGTGCAGTTTATAGACTTCATCTCCTACAATAATAGTGTGGCCTGCATTTGCTCCGCCTTGAAAACGCACGACATAATCTGCATTATCTGAATAGTAATCAACAACTTTTCCTTTTCCTTCATCGCCCCATTGTGTACCAACAATCAATGTAACTGTCATTGTTCTATCACGACATCCTCAAACAAATTTCAATACATAAAGATAGTGATTAATTAGAAATCTCCGTTATAATCTCAGGAGGATTCTCAATATGCTTTTTTACAGCACAAAGATTAGCGGTTTTTACTAAAGCATTTTTATATTCATCTGGAAAATCTTTTGGAACAATGATTTTAATATCAATTTTTGTAATCATATTTGTTTGTTTATCTTTCTCAAACTGTAACTGCAAGGAGATATTATCAGTTGAAATATCCCTCTTTTCACAAAAACTAAGAACGTATATCCCTGCACAAGTTCCAATAGATGCCAGAAATAAAGAAAAGGGCTCAGGAGCACTTTCATCTCCTCCATGATTAACTGGTTGATCTGTTTTAATCCTAAAACCTTTATATTCTGCATCTACTTTTTTACCCCCTGAGAAACTAATCTTCATATCCATAAAACAAAACTCCTTTTACCATGATATCTATATAGGGACATATTCTGCATAGTTATCAATTTTTTTCTTTATATGCGGGTATGAAGATTTTCCAATATATCTATCCGAAGGGTTTAAAAAAGATTGTCTAATGTAATGGCAAATGGAAAATGACTGGAGTAGCTATAATCATACTTATCAATCATCTCGATCAGATATTGAACTGCTGAAAGGTGAAGTTGGTAAACGCTTTCCCTTTTATGATATGAAATATAATGATCAGACTGTCGCTTTTTTCTGCAGAATCAACGAAGATACACTCGAAGATAATTTTGATGATCTACGATTGTCTCTTTCAAAAAAAGGATATATCCCTTTACTCCGATATGTTAAAGGAGAATATACAATATATGTCATAAGAAAAGGTGACAAGAAGGAAAAACCAATTATTGTAAATATCGCATTATTAGTTGCAGTATTTATCACGACAACACTCACAGGATCTATTCTTCATCAAGGATATAACGATTTATGGACATTACCCAATATTATGGATGTACTCAATCCCACTCATTTATCATATGGTTTTTTTTTATTTGCACTGCCATTGTTAAGTATTCTTTTCATTCATGAAATGGGTCATTATTTTATTTCAAAAAAACATGGAATACCAACATCTCTACCGTTTTTTATACCAATTCCACCTATTATACCAACGTTTAACATCGGAACATTTGGAGCGTTAATATCAAGTAGAGAGCCCATGCCTCATAGAAAAGCATTACTTGATATAGGAATTGCTGGCCCTCTTGCTGGTTTTGTGGTAGCAGTACCGGTCACCGTTATTGGAATTTTATTATCTGAACCAGGAGTCATTACTGAACTGGGGCCTGGGGAGGTTGTCTTAGGAGGCTCAATTCTTTTCACTGCTCTGTCAACACTGTTATTAGATATCCCCCTTGGTACTCCAATTAATCTAAGTCTAGTAGCATTTGCAGGATGGATAGGGCTTCTTATCACCTCAATTAATCTTTTACCTGCCGGACAACTTGACGGTGGACATATCTTTCGTGCATTTCTTGGAGAAAAACAGAAATGGGCAGGATGGATTGCTATTATAATCATGATCTTTACTGGTTGGTTTTTCTTTGCTCTCATAATTATGTTTATGATGGGAATGCAGCACCCCCCTCCACTCAATGATGCAACACCATTGGATATGAATAGGAAGCTATTGTTTTTTGTTGCGCTATTGATTTTAATTGTTTGTTATATTCCCTATCCCATAGCAGTAGTATAATCAGAATGCTATCGTAATATTTAATACAATCAAATCAATTAGGTATTTGAAGTGATTAATATGAAGACCTATGTAACCATACTGTTTAACAGCGAAGGAGCTGCTCCATCTCAAATTAAAAATAATCTATTAAATATGGGGTTTAAAGCCGCGAAAGGTAACTATGACTTTATCTATGAATGGCCAACAAGTGTTCATGATATCAATGAGCTTGTATTTTTCGCTGATAAAGTATTTGCAGCTTTAAAAGGCAGTAAAGTAATGTTTAGTATTGAAACAATCTAAAATGATAGTTATTGTTTTTGATTGCGCTTCATTTTTTCAACAGTTTTACCAAACACGCCCATTAACGTGTGATATTCCCATGTCGAAGGCATAGATCTAGCCATTAACCGTTTAAATAAAATCTCTGTATTTTCTTTTTTATGACTTGGATAATTTATCTCTTGTAAAAGAAGAGAGAAGAATTCAAATAATTTTTCTTTCTCTACTTTCCCAATCTCTCTACGATTTGGCACAATACAGTTTCTTTTTATATATAAAGAGTATAAAACAAGACACACCGCATGAGAAAGATTTAATGATAGATACTCTTCACTTGTTGGAATACGAAGCATAATATCACATAACGCAATTTCCTCATTAAAAAGCCCGTAATCTTCTCTTCCAAAAACAATACCAACATTTCCTTTTACTTCATATATCTTTTCAGAAAAATCTTCTAAAACTTCAGGGTTTCTCAATGATTTTTTATCTTTGATATATTGTATTGATGACGTTGCAACAAGATAATCAAGATTGTTACAGGCTTGTTTAAACGATGTAAAACTGGTTGCCTTATCTATTATATCTCCTGCATGTTTAGCCCGAGCATAACAATCATCATCTAGTATACAGGGGTTAACTAAAAAAAGATTATCAAACCCAAAATTCTTCATTGCTCTTGCAACAGCACCAATGTTTCCACTATATTTAGGCTCAACAAGAACAATATAAAAATTTGGGATTCCTTTTTCACCATCCAATATCCTTATTTAATAGCTAGCTCTTCTTCTTTGTTCTGGACCATCTTTTGATATTTAACAGGGAGATGCTTCACTGTATTTTTCACCTTCTTATGATTTTTAAGAAACTCTGATCGTTTATTAGTTTGAATTTCTTCTAACACAAACTTTCTTTTTGTCATGTAACTATACATATAATATAGACCAAAGGCAAAAATAATTACACCTGCCACAAGTATATATCCATTCCAATCTGCAAGATCTTCAACAATTTGCAACATATCAGCATTTACAACAACATCCTCAAACCAATACCAAAGTACTCCCATCGCCATGAGAATACAACCAAAAATCATTAAAATTATGCTTAACACAACTACATATTCCCTTAATATTGCTGTTATTTTTTTCATTTTTTTCACCTCAATATGATTTTGCAAATCTCATCCATGTTTTTGCAGATTTTCCACAAACTGGACATGAACATGCACATTCAATTTCTTCAACGGGTTCACCAAGAGTGTTTCCCTCTAAAATATTTTCAATTTCTAAAGCACAATCAGCGATACCACACCAAGGAATCTCAATTATTCCTTTTTTATTTTTTGCCTCCTCAATAGTATGCACTCGATAAATGTTTTCATCAAGAAATCTTTTTGCGTTGGAATACAAATACTTTGCAACTTCATCTAAATTCCTTGTAATACTTTCAATAGCTTTATCGTTAGGAACCGGTATTTTTTCACCTGTTGTACGTTGAACAATCACTATTTGATTATTATCTATATCTTTTGGACCAATTTCTATTCGTAAGGGTACACCTTTTAACTCCCAATCATAATATTTATTGCCCGGAGTTATATCTCTGGTATCAATGTGACTTCGAATTGAATGCGAACAAAGATTTTGATGCAATTTATTACAAACATCTAAAACAATTTTTTCTTTTCCTTTAAAGATAATAGGTATGACAACAACTTGAATTGGAGCAACTTCTGGTGGCATGATTAGTCCCTTATTATCACCATGAACGCCAATAAGTGCACCAAGAAGCCGTTCACTCATACCATAGGTGGTCTGATGACAATAGTTGCGAGTTCCTTCTTCTGTCTCATATGATATATCATATGGTTTTGCAAAGTTATCTTTATACTGATGAATTGAACCTACTTGTAATGTTCTTGCTGATGGCATAAGAATATCAATACTTATCGTGTAATGGGCACCTGCAAATTTATCCCATTCTGGTCTTTTACAAAAAATATAGGGTAAACAGAGTTTTTTTAACAGGCGATCAGCTATCATTTTATCTTCTTGAATCTGCTTTTCTGCATCATCAAAATCGATATGGCAGGTATGCGCCTCAAAAAAATGTATTTCCCTTACTCTAATAAAAGCTCTTGTTTGTTTGGTTTCATAGCGGAATGTGTTTACAATTTGAAACGTTTTTAATGGCAGATCAGAATGTGATCGAATCCAGAGGGAAAAAATAGGATACATCGCTGTCTCTGAAGTTGGTCTAAGAAGCCAACGTTCCTCAAGCTTGTTTGTACCTGCGTGAGTGATCCAATACACTTCACTACTAAATCCTTCGATATGTTCTTCTTCCTTTTTAAAAAAAGATTCAGGTATCAACAAGGGGAAATATACTTCTTGATGATTGCAGCGTTGCATTTCATCACGCGTGAGACGATCGATATTGTTCATCAACTTCCAGCCGTATGGTCGCCAGATGTTCATTCCTTTTATGGGGTATCTCTTGTCACATAAGTCTGCCAGTTCGACAATTTCATTGTACCACTGGTTAAAATCATCGCTTTTTTTTGTTTTTGTCTCCGGCATAGTAAATCCAACTGTTCAAAACCAAAAAAGAGGTATTGTTTTTAAACATGATGGTTTAAAAAATTATTATACTCCTCTGCCTACTTTTGCTTTCACTCTTAGTTCTTTTGATCTACATCTACGACATCGTGATGCTTTTTGTGCATTGACTGCACCACATTTCATGCAGATCATCTTATTTAATAATCGTTTTTCAGCTTCCGGGAATCGTGCCATCGACAGTCCTCTTTTAGTTTACCGAGAATGAACATATTATATATAAATATGATGTACCATTATATCAAAAAAACTTCTCTCACCAAAAACAATAAAAAGAGAGATACAAGATATTATAGAAACCTTCTTAACTCTGTACTTATTTCACTAAAATCTGAAAATAAATGAAAGGAAAAACAACTTGTCCCAATTGCAAACATGAGTTTGTTATGGATCTCACTGATGACAAAGAAATCCATAGAATTGAATGTCCGCAATGTACTCATGCCTTCAGAATAAAAAGAAAATGTGAGGCTGATACCGAAGAATGTGGTTGGGAGGAACATGGTGAGCCACGAAAAACAATTCTCTCAGCAATGAGAAAACATACTAATAAACCAGCAATTGTTTCTTTTCTCTTACTTAGCACAGGCATACTTGGTATTTTTACAGCATTATTATTTGTGTTAAATAATGAACTTAATCTTACCGAATTTGAATTCATAGTTAGTTATTTTAATATGATGGGTAATATTTTCTTTTCAATACCCTTGTTTATTTTTTCAATCATTGCAATTATCGGCTCAATAACTGCTTTTAAACGAAGAAATTTTCTTTTTACTTTTCTCTGTTCAATCCTTGCCATTTTTTCTATAGGATTTTTTATTGGCACAGTTCTTTCTATCATAGCGGTTTTACTCTTATTTGTCTCCCAGGATGATTTTCATAATGGAGCGAAAGGAAAAGAATTTTAGAAGCATCACCTTTGTTTTATTCATTATTTTTTTTATATGGATACTGCTACAATTTTTAGCACCTATTATGCTACCGAAAGGGTCAGTCGATGATTTTTCAGGATTTGCTGGTAGTATCGATAACAAAGATTTCATGGATAATATGTCTTTTCCTTGGAATTATATCTATCTCTCAGGAGATATTTTTTGTCATCAGAAAGTTGAACGGTCATTTATTTTAAACGAAAACTCCATGCCATTTTGTGCAAGATGTACTGCAATATTTGTTGGCATTGTCATTGGCCTAGGCATTATGCTTTTATATACAATTAATCTTGATAGAAACTTTCTAGTAATAGTTGTGTTTAGTTTGATTCCTATTGGAATAGATGGTATTATGCAATTATTTGGTTTCTGGGAGAGTACAAATATTATTCGGGTTATCACTGGTTTACTTGTGGGTATTGTTTGCGGATTATCTGTTGGTGTTATAGTTGACGAAGTGCAAATAATACGGCGTGAAAAAATCAAAAAGTAATTAAACAAGTATAAATATCCTCTAGTAGAGGTGAAAGTTTGAAAATAAATAAAATAACGATATGTATAGCAGCCATTTTAACATTAATAGCATGCAGTGCTATTGTAAGCGCACAAGATTATGAATATTATTATCCCGATGATGTACCCTGGGAGGTATTTGGATTAGGATTGGGATTATTTTGTATCATTCCGTTTATAATGTTTATTATTTGGATCATTTTAGCTATATGGGTCTATAAAGATGCAAAGAAACGTGGTTCAAGTGGAGCATTGTGGCTACTTATTGTTTTAATAACTGGAATCATTGGTCTTATCATCTGGCTTGTTGTACGTCCCCCAATTGGTGGCGAAAAAGAAGAATCCAAAAGAATGTGTCCGAATTGCGGTAGACCAATACCTATGGATGCCAGAGCTTGCCCATACTGTGCAAAAAAATTTGAGGAATAATCAACTATCTCTTTAAAAGAATAGTTAATCAACATTGGAATAAATAGAATATTCCAATGTTTTCATCTTTTTTTAGAATCCTTTTTTTATCATAGGCTTGAGGCATAATTGTTAAAAATATTTTGAATCCACTCTAAGACGATTTTTTAATGTAAAAAAATGTTCGTTTTGTAAAAAAGTTTTAGAAGGTTTTATTTAGAAACATATGAATAAAGGTTTTTTCATACCCTAACATATTATCTATCATACGAGCGTGATTTATATATGGTTGGAGAAAAATGTGAATGCTGTGGCGATGAAGTTCTCATAATACGAATATTTGAAGGCAAAAGACTTTGTTTGGATTGTTTTGAGAACCAAAAAATGAAAAACGATGTTCATATGCATTCAATGCCTGCAAGTTCTTATGAAAAAATTTCTTATGATTATGTAAAAGCCAGTAGCTCCCAAGGTAAGAGGTTTTGTACGAATTGTGGCCGTCCTATCCCTTTTGATTCAATAATCTGCCCATATTGTTTTAAAAGATTTGAGACATTTTTTTAATCCTGGGTTTTTGATAAGGGTTTACCTTTTCCTTTTCTTCTTCTTATATTTTTGGGAAGAATCTGGGGTATTATCTTTGTAGATACATACCAAAAAATTACTGCCCCATATGCAATGATGCTAAAGACAAGTATTGTTGTTACAGGTATATCTGCAGGATCTGATGTTATAATAAGTAATCCTACTAAAAAATTAAGGGGTAGTTGAAATACTATAGCTTTAATAAGATATTTGAATAGTTTTCCAACATAAATTCCATAGCCAACATATGCTCCTGTTGCTCCATGAAATAAAATAAGCCCAAAAGATCCTATTCCAACTAAAAATAAAATCGATGCTTGAGTAGGTATAAGCCTACTAAATGCTATGATATAAAAAGGAGTAAATGATGATCCAAATCCTAAACCCAAGCATAGACCATAGATTGGCGTTTCAATCTTTTTTTGAAATCTTCCTATATTAAGTATTATTGTTTTTAAAAGTTGGTCAAATGAACAGATCAAAACTATAGATATTAAAGAAAAAAAGGTTAATGATTGGACAAATGCTGCAATAAATCCAAGTACTATTCCTACGACAAAGGTGAGAAAAATTGTTTTATCTTTATACATTCCTTCATAATCTTTTAAACTTAAATATAAAAGTATTAGTGCAGGGATGACCCCTAGAAATAAACTGGCTTGGGGAAGTACGATTGATTCCATGATTCTCTAGGGTTTATTGGATAGTTGTATATTAATCATTGCAAATTGGTTCAGTAATCCTATAATTCTTTGAGTTATATTCATGAAAAGAGTACTAAAAATATATATAAAAATAAATACATATTTTAAATCGTCAAACATTATAAACTAATCATTTATCTCTTATAATGCCAAATGAATAACAAATTACGCTTCTTTATACTTATAATAATTATGTCACTCATACTATTTCTTTTAACATTTTTTATTTACAATCATGCCATGCAAAAACAGCAAATAACAACAAAAACAGCCATTGTGACGTTTTTCCCACTAAATAACACATCAATATCCTTTACCTGTGAGGTAGCAATTTCTCCAACACAGCTTCAAGAAGGTTTCATGAATCAGCAATACTTGCCACATCATCAAGGAATGTTGTTTGTCATAGATCCTCCTAGAAATGTCTCATTTTGGATGAAAAATACTCATATACCATTGGACATCATTTTTATAGACGAAAAAAATAGTGTCATTAATGTTGAATCTGCAGAGGTGGAATATAATGTATCAGATTCAAATCTAACACGATATCATAGCCACCTACCTGCAGCATATGTTGTGGAAATTAATTATGGATTAAGTAGATTTTATGGAATTAAGAAAGGAATGTATTGTATCATTGAATATGAATAAAGTTCTGACATAGAAACATACTATTGATTGTATATATTATAACGCTATATACAAAAAAAACTTTAATGAGAGATACATGACAGAATTATGGTCTGGTTAATAGTTATTGGCATCGCATTCATATTATTTGTTGTTGCTGAGCTTGGAGATAAGACCCAGTTGATGACAATATCACTTGCATCTAGATATAAACATATGCCTGTTTTTTGCGGTGTTTTTCTTGGTATGGCACTTGTGACAGTATTAGGTATAACCATAGGAACAATACTTTATTCATATATTCCATTGAAACTTCTTAAAATAATTGCCGCAACTATTTTTATTTTATTTGGGGTTTATACATTTTTTTCAAAAGAAGAGGATACAAAGACAGTACTAAAAGACAGCCATGTTTTTCGTAATTCATTTATCCTTTCCGCTGTTGCAGAGATGGGTGATAAAACCCAGTTTGCTGTTATTGGTCTTACCGCGCGTTATGCTGCACCTCTCCCCGTATTAATCGGTTCACTATTGGGACTTGCTTTTATTATTGGTATTGGAGTACTATTTGGAAAGAAACTCTGTGAGTATGTGGAAAGTAAAAAAATCAAAATTGGTACCGCAATTTTATTCATTGTTATCGGCTCAATATTTTTTGCAGAGGTATTACTATAAAAAATGAAAATTGTAAATTTAAAACGCCGAGGAGGAGATTTGAACTCCTGAGACGCAATGCGTCACGAGATTTCCAGTCTCGCGCCGTTCCAGGCTGGGCCACCTCGGCATATACTTAAAAAGGCGAAACTAAACCATCCTTTTTATGATTTTTTCCAAATTGAAGGATATGTTCCCTTGTTCATAAGCACACGTTCTAATTGGGCACAAAGCCCGGTATCCTTTTCAACTATTTGCTCAGTAGAAAACAGTGCTCGAACAAGTGCAACACCTTCCCCTTTCAAGCTCATTACTGCTACAAGATCATCTTTTTTTATCTCTGTATCAATTTCAACAATTCCAGGTATTGCTAGGTTTGCACCATGGCAGAGTGCATCGACTGCAGAATCACGAATAACAATTTTAGGGATATGATCTAATAACCGTTCCATTGGCAAAATATGGTTACGAATATAGGATTCATCACCGTCTTTTTTCCAAAAAATATATGCATCTTTGACATCATGCAATGTCACACAACTTTCCTCAGTTATACTGCCTACTCTGGTTCGTCGAAGTTCTGCAAGATGGGCACCACATCCAAGTTTCTTACCTATACTAACACATAAGGTTCGTATATAAGTCCCTGCTTCACAGCCAACACGAAACAAGACTTCAGTGTCCTTAATTTGCAGGATTTCAAAATAATAGATCTCTCGTTTTCGACGAACTCTTTTTACAGCAGAACGAAGCGGTGGAACCTGAGATATCTCACCAATAAAAGAATGACAAACACTTTCAATCTTTTTTGAATCTACTTGTTTATGCAGTTTCATTATTCCAACATATTCTTTACCAGATAATAATAAAACCTGTAACGCACGGGTTGCATCACCAAGGGCGATAGGTAGCACACCAGTTACCGCTGGATCAAGAGTCCCACCATGACCAGCTTTATCAATTTCAAGTATTTCTTTTACCCAATGAACGATTTGATGAGAAGTAGGACCTGATGTTTTATCAAGAATAATACAACCATTCTGTAACAATTCTGCTACTGTACGTTCCTGTGGAGATTTACCATAATGTGGATTTGTCTTTGCAGAAATCTTAATAACTCTCTTTCGAATTTTATCAGAAGGTAAACTATTTTTTTTATTCATCGTTATTGCCTGTATAAACATAAGATATAAAAAGTAGATTATTTTTTAATTTCCCCACGTATTATATCAACAATCTCCTGGGCTGTTTTATTTGATGAATCAATAACAAAATCATAAATTAATGTCTCATCAAGATCAATATCATAATATTTTTTATACCGGGTTTTTTCACTTATCTCTCTTTTTCTCATCTCTTTCATTCTTTTTTCAAAATCCCCCTGCTCTCGTTTTATAATTCGCTGTACCCGAGTCTCTAAATCAGCTGTAATTAAAATTTTTAATGCATCAATACTATTTCTATAAGCGATCCATCCTGCAATTCTTCCTTCTAAAATAACATTTCCCTTCTTAAGGATTTCAAGCTGATAGGCATCAAGTTTTTCATCGATTTCTCTATGATTTTCACAATACTGTCCAAATTCCTCAAGAGACATATTGTATTTTTCAGCCATAGTTCGGAAAATATTACCAGCATAAATATACTCAATATTTGTCTTTTCTGATAATAACTGAGACACCGTTGTTGTTCCAGCACCTGGAGGCCCACTAATTGTAATACATCTCATATTCCTACTTATTATAGAGAGGGTTTAATCTTCTTTTTAATATTTTGCCACTTATCAGACCATGAAGCTACTTTTAATGCCTGACGTATCAACTGCCCAAACACAATTGATACAATTAAATATATCCATAGCCACACTCCTCCTGGTAGTGTAGTATCAAAAATAAAAACCCCGCTACTCCATGGAACAGTAAAATAATGATAGGGCAAATCAGCAAGAAATCCTCGTAACCAAATAAAAATAGGCCAGATAATAATCATTAGAAACACCATAGGTTTCATCATACCACTGGATGATTGCGTTGTTAGTTTCATTATTTCCGGCTGCTTTTTCATCAGTTTATTTACTTTTTTTGTATTTCCCTCTTTTCGAGCCTTTGTTATTTCTTTTTGGAACTCTTTACTTACTTCCTGGGCTCTTCCCATAGCAATCCAATCAGTAAAAAGATTTGTTAAAAGAGAAGAACACAATACTACAATAATACCAGCAAAAAATAAGGTGAGCATTGGATAACTACCATTAAAACCAATAAGTGGCTCTAACACATATCCTGCATAGGTTCCAAGAATTGGACCAAAAGTAGGCATAATAAAAAGCATCATCAATAAAAACAGCATCAGCAGCATCATTTGGCTACCTTGTGCATTATTATCCATTTTTTTCATTTTACCACAGGTTCGGCTTGCTGTACAGCATTTTCAATAGCATTATCATGGTTAAATACAATTTTAACTGTAGCGCCTGTCAACGCAGAATATGCCATGGCAGCAGCTCTATTTATCATTTGATGCTCGTTGATTTGGTCAACGGAATCAGTATCTCTATTGCGAGATGTATCATTTGCTCGACGATTAAAAATTTCCTCAGGATCGGCCTCGACAACAACAATTGCAGTAGGTTTTAATTTCTTTAAAACCCATTCTGGTAGACCAGGCATATAGCCTTTTGGTGTTTTAACAGTACAATGTGTATCTAGAATAACATTTCCCATAGAGGATACTTTTTCAGCTGAGAGAATCTGTAATTCTTTCTGCTGTTCGACAGTAAGCTTTCTCATTTCATCTCTATTTTTTACAAAACCTTTCTCTGTTGCAATATCAATCATGACTGTTCCAAACGTAACAAATTCAATGTTTAATCCTTCAGCTGCTTTTTTCATCACTGTAGTTTTACCAACACCTGGGATTCCTGTAACAACTATAACTCCCATACACTACTCTCCTCTTATTCTGCACCAAAGAATCCTCGTAGTACAGGATGCATTTCCATTGCTTGTTCTTTTGCGATTTGTTCATACATTTGAATCATGATACCAACTGTTAATAACAGTCCGGTACCACCTGTTTGTCCAACAGTACCAATCGCATCGCTAAAACCAGCAAGAGCGCCAATAGCCATACCACCTATTACTGTAACAACAGGGATATATCGTTCCAAAACGCGACCTAAAATGCGAGGGTCTCTTCGGAATCCTGGAATGACCATTCCAGAATTTTGAATTTGTTTTGCCACATCTCGAGCTCCCATATTAGTTGTCTCAATCCAAAACTTAGCAAAAAGAACAGATCCAAAAATCATTACCGAAAGATATATTATAACTTTTAATGCAAACTGCCAAGGTGCATGCATGCCATCTCCGCCAGTAATAATTGGCATAAGCCATCCTCTAATACCTCCAAGATGTGATAAATACCACGCACCACCCATAATAGGTTCTGTAGAACCTGCTGCTGTTTCATAAGCACCTATCCACCATTGTTTACCAACAAGTGGTAGTCTACTCAAAGTTGGATGTGTATAAAATAATAGTGCAAACATGTTTATATTAGCCAGAAGTGCGGAAACAAGAATGACTGGAATAACTGATGCGTAAATTAATCGTATAGGATATCTTCCTCGAGCTCCTCTTGCCTTTGCATGAGCAAGGGGTAACTCAATTCTTGAAGATTCAGCAAATATCACAAGGAAGAAGATAAGTATCGTTCCTATGAGTGGTACTATTGCATTTGGAAATCCTTGATGACCGATAAATATAATCTCATAACCATATTCAAACATCTCACCAAGAGTCATTTCAGATACTAAATAAAATGTGCCTGGAATAGTTCCAGCAGGGGGGTTGTTTATTCCAATTGGAACTCCAGATTGGGTAGGTAGCCAGTTAAAAAGCCCAGTAAATAATGATTGAGAGACACCAGCAGCAATAAACAGAGAAATACCAGAGCCAATTCCCCATTTTGAAATGAGTTCATCCATGAGAAATACAAGAAATGCGCCAAAACCTATTTGGGCTATAATAATAATATTAGCAAGCCCCGTCCCTCCGACAAGATTTACCAGACTTTCACTAGGACTGAGGTATCCATAGACTTGTGGAATAGCTTCAACAAGAATCATTACTACAACAAGAATCTTTTGCGTGCCCTGATAGATTGCTTTATCTTCCTGTTTAGTAAGATCTAGTTTAATGATTTTTGCACCTACAAAGAGCTGAAGAATAATGGATGCAGTAACAATGGGTCCTATGCCTAGATGCATAACTGAGCCTGATGCACCTGCCATAATTGCTCGAAAACCAGCAAACATGTCTAGGATGACATCACTAACACCCCAAATCATGACATTGGTTAAAATAAAATAAATAATTAAACAAAGAACAGTCCATAATATCTTTGTTCTAAAGGTAACATGCCCTTCAGGTTTGTTAACAGCAGGCCAACGCTCAATTAATGGTTTTAACGCAAATAAACGACTCTTCTTTTCTTCAGCCATATCAAAAACCTTATTCTACTTTTACTTCTCCATTTTTCTCAGCAATTTTATCTATTGCCTTTTGTGAAGCAGCATTAACTTTAATTTTTAAACTTGAATTAATCTTTCCTGCACCAAGTAATTTATCAAACCCTTCTTTTGTCAAATCTATATCTTTTTTACCTGGAAATCTTTCTTCCAGTTGACCAACATTGATTGTTGTATCTCTTTTTGCAATACTGGCGTCTCTTTTGAAACCGCGAGGTCCAAAATGATCAGGCATATATTTTAACATATGCATATGTCTATGTTTATGTAATCCCGCGTTTCCTCTTCCACCTCTTAAACCAGCACCTCTACCGGCTTTTTTACCTTTGCCATGAGTCATAGATCCTCTGAATTTCTTTGTCTTAGTTCGGGCCAATTTTATCACTAATCCTTACTTTTTTTTTGTGCTTTAAATCGAAAGCAGATAAAGTAATATATTATTATACTTTCGGATGAATCATACAATGCTTTTATATATGATTTATTAACAACGACAATACACTAACGTTTTTAAAAATTATCTTATATTTGTATTCGAATTAGTGTTACCTCAAATTCTTTTTGTTGTTTTGAATGAAAACTGAACTGCCATTTAATAGGAAAACGATATTTTTTTTGAAAAGTACAAGTTCCGTTAAGAGATGATATCATTTTTTCCAGAAAGGGAATTGTTTTTGTCAAATGAAGTGAATAGAGTATATCTGCGATTTCAAATCCTTTTTCAATAAATTTCCTATCTGCTTTTTCATTACTTTTTTGTGCACCAAAGGGAGGGTTCATAAGTACTGTATCACATTTTTGTTGTACATTTTCAATAGAATGAGTCAGAAATTCTATTTTTAGATTAAAGCTTTTTGCATTTTCTTTTGCGGCCTGTATAACTTTGTCATCAATGTCGATTCCAATTATTTTTTTTGCGCCAAGAAGCGCAGATCCTATTGCAAATATTCCTGTCCCACATCCTAAATCTATAATGGATTTATCATAAATATCTCCAAATTGATAGGCAATATATAATATATCTGCAGCGATTGATGCAGGTGTGCTATATTGTTCTAACATAGGATTGGGCTGGAGCGCTGGTGGAATTTTTTGAAGCATTATTTCTAAGTGTTTTTTCTTCATGGAATAATTAAACAATATATACTTATTTACTAAAAACTTTTTATAGCATGGAGCCCGTAAGTTTTATTTGCCAATGATTGTTTCAGTGTTGTTTTTAGGGCTCGTAGATCAGCGGAAGATCGCTTCCTTGGCATGGAAGAGGCCTCGGGTTCAAATCCCGACGAGTCCATTTTTTTTAAAGCTTTTTAAAACATAAGCCCTAAATTATAATATATTATTATATTAATAAAAATTAACATATACAAAAAATATAAATATGGGAAAACCTGTTGTACTGATTGATAATATAAATAGTTGATGGTCGTAATATGATTAGAACAAAAGTCATTAATGATTCAGCAGATCTTGTCTCAATTATGAGAGCATTTGATACCCCAGTCAAAAAGGAAGTTTTTACAGAAATTTCAAGGGATTGGATACCAACAAGCATGATAATTGATAAATTTGGCAATGAAGGTCAAAAAGCACTTGAACTATTTGATAAAATGAAGCTTGCTGAAACAAAATGGACAATGCCTGATGAAGGAATAGATGGAAAACCTCAAAAGATGTATCGATCATTTTACTCAATCTTTAATATAAACATATCTTGCCCTGTCAACGAAATCAGTGAGATATTTAACATCTCATCCCTAGATGAAAAAGGGTTTAAAAAACTTGAAGAAAAAATATACGACTTCATTGGTGAAAATGGAACCTTTGGAAATAAAGTATCCGAAAACTTTAAAATTTCAAACACAGCCCTTAAGGCTCTTGTGAAACGATCAAATAGATTTGACTACACTGGTTTAAAAATCACACGAAAACTAGAGTAGATGTTTTTTTTTAACATTGTTTTTATAGCAAAACTTTATTTCCTGTTGAAATGCTGTATGAAATCTTTCTACAAGCACTTTGGATTATCATTCCTGCCTATATTGCTAATGCTAGTGCTGTTTTTGTAGGCAGTGGCACACCAATTGATTTTGGTAAAACATGGCGGGATGGAAGACGACTTCTTGGTGATGGAAAAACATGGCAGGGATTACTGTTTGGAACCTTTATTGGAATGATTTCAGGATTTGTCCTTGTTGTAGCAGCGTCCTATATCAATACTACGAAATTTTCATCCTTAAATCTGACTAATTTCTATGGATTTCCTTTGATGATTCCTCTTATTTTTTCCATTTGTTTTGGTGCCTTGCTTGGAGATATTATCGAAAGTTTTTTTAAACGAAGATTGGGAAAAGAACGAGGAGAAGATCTCATACCTTTTGACCAAATAGATTTCATCCTGGGAGTATTATTCTTTAGCTTTTTCATGAGCAGTATACTACATTGGACTGGTTTATCTGATACAAACTGGTTTATCATAAATCTTTATCCGTGGCATATACTTGTTTTGCTTGTAATAACACCTTTTTTTCATCTTTCAGCAAACTATCTGCATAAAATACAACGTAATGCAAAGAAATAAAAGTTTGAGATTCTATATATAAAATAAGCGAGAGAATATGCAAGAGAAATCAACAGATACTAAAACAACAAATAAAGAAAAAAAAATAATGAATGATGATCTATATCAATGGATAAGTCAAGAGGATCAAGCAAAATTTCAAAAAAAAATTTCTATACATCTCAAAGAAAAAAAACCACATGGAACATGCCAGGTCTGTGGTACTAAGATGGCAAAAAATGTTTGTATAAAGTGTGAAAATTTTGTGTGTAATACTTGTTATTTCCATATTGTTGGTTTATGTAAGAAATGTTTATCACAACAAACTGCTCAGCAATGGAAACATTCAAAACCAGATTGGAAAAACGTTCTTGGTGTCGACTGGGTAGACTAATTCTTTTTTTCTTTTCTTTCTCTTTTTATCCGTTCGCCTTCTAAATACAATGCCATCATTGAACGTGCAGTTCTCCACGAAGAGGGATAGATAGGCACTCCTGCTGTTTTGAGATCAAATACTAAATCTTCAAATTCTTTGCCTCCAACCCAAGTTGCAAGGATGGGTTTTTTATATTCCTCATGAAGTTTACGCTCTCTAATCATTTTAAGAATTGCTCCTGTAAACTCCCGAGGTCTTGCATACCCGCCATGTACTGATGCAACAATAACACCATCAATATTTGGATCTTCCAATAACGCACTTGTGCAGGACTCATAGCGATAAAAGCCTGCGTCACCGATAAGATCAACAGGATTGTTTGGTTTTACAATGTCAGGAAGAATTTTATCTATTTTTTGATAGGTTTTTTTTGATAGTTTTGGTATTGTTAAACCATTTTCTTCACAGGCATCGGAGAGAAGAATCCCAAGCCCTCCTCCGTTTGTAATAATTCCAATACGATTACCTTGTGCAGGTGGTTGTCCTGCAAGGGCACGAGCCATATCAAACATTTCAACAAGATCTCTACATCGTATTCCTCCTGCTTGTTTAATTGCTGCACCATAAATCCTATCACTGCCTGCCATTGAACCGGTATGTGATGCTGTTGCTCTCGCCCCAGCAGAACTTCGACCTGCTTTAACAACAAGAACAGGTTTATCACATGCTTTAATACTGTTCATAAACGCTCTTCCATCTTTTACTGCTTCAATATATAACCCAACCACTTTTGTCTCGGGATCATTGCTAAAATAGTCAATGAGGTCATCATCGTCAATGTCGAGTTTATTTCCAACTCCAATAATTTTTGATACACCAACATACTCATTATTTGCCAGATATATCATGCCTATTCCCAGAGCACCACTCTGGCTTATTAACGCAAGATTTCCTTTTCTAGGGACCCCAAATACAAAGGATGCGTCAAGACCATCAGATGCGTTTTTGTAGCCCATAGTGTTGGGACCTAAAATTCTCATACCAGCTTTTTCAGCAATTGTTTTTATTTCTTTTTCAGATTTATGTTCTCCAATTTCACTAAAACCTGAAGAAATAATGATAGCATTTTTAATATTTTTTTGTGTTGCCTGTCTAATAATGTCTGCTACATATTTTGCAGGAACTGATACAACAACAAGATCAATTTTCCCAGGAACATCGCTTAATGTTTTATAGCATTTTAGCCCTAATATTTGCTTTTCATGAGGGTTGATGGGGTATATCTTACAATAATAATCTGAAATCAGTATATTTTTTAATGTTGCATGGCCAATTTTTGTTGAATTTTTAGAGGCACCAACAACAGCAATACTTTTTGGTTTGAAAAATGCTGTTAAATCCTGTCTCATACTTCCTTCACTCTCTTAGTTACTACCAAATACATATGACATTGTCTATGATTACTTAAACATAATGTGTAACCATAACAATGATGAATAACTCATTGATTTTTTTTAATTATACCAAACTCATGGATATATTTATATACCATCCTTGATTATCTATTTATATAGAGATATTTAGGGGATAATATGAAAAAAAAATCAATTACAAACAAAGCTTTAGTTACTGCCAGTATGGTTGTTTTATTTTTGGTTTTTACAAGTTTTACAAATGCCATAGATACAAACCAAATTCTTTGGCTATCTACAAATACTAATGAGATGCAACCTTCTCAACCCGACGAGGTATCCTATCATATTTCTCTGCAATCTTCAGAAATTGATAGAGTGGCATATACCTTAGAAAGCCAGGGATATGATGTGCTATGGAAAACTAAAACACAGAATTCTATTGAATTAATTGTTAATTCTTATGAATATAATCTGCTGGAAGAAAATTTCTATAATCCTATTATCTTAGAAACAAGCCGTCCTTTCAGAGAAATACAAGAAGAACGTTTACAGGGTGAAGATTTATCCCCTCCAGGATATCCTGATCTTGATGAGATATACTCAGAGATGTATAACGCTGAATATTCTTATCCTACTATTTGTAAAGTTGTTGATCTCACCACAGAATACAATGTTGCTCCAACATATGAAAACAGACATATTTATGCTGTGAAAATTTCAAGCAATGTTAACTCTGATGAAGATAAACCCACTGCTCTTCTTGTCAGCTGTCATCATGCTCGGGAGATTGTAACCCCTGTCATTGCATTATATGCCATTGAACAGCTTACTACAAATTATGGAGCTGATCCTTTAATCACTAGTCTTGTCAATGAATATGAAATCTGGATTTCTCCGGTTTGGAACCCTGATGGGTATGAGTATGTATTCAATGTCAATAACATGTGGAGAAAAAACAGACAATACTTCCCTCAATATGGATCATATGGTGTTGATTTAAACCGAAATTATGATTTTGGCTGGTATGGATCTTGCTCTGGAAGTACCAGTCCTACTTCTGAAACATACAAAGGGCCTTCTCCTTCATCTGAAGCTGAGACACAAACAATGATACCATTTTCTAATGATAGATACTTTGCAAAGGTAATTGATTATCATTCCTACGGCCGCGAAGTTCTTTATGGATATCATCCTTCTTGTCATAATCATCCTTTTCATCCTTTTTTTAAGGATGAAGCAATCGCTCAATCCTATGCAGCGGGATATAATGGAAATGTGCGAACTGCCAGTGCTGAAGGTGAACATTATCAATGGCAAATAGCAAATAATGGAACATATGCAAATCTTATGGAAACGCATACTACATTTCAACCTAGTTATGCAAGTGCATATGCAGAAGCTGTACAAATATTTCCATCAATTCTTTGGCTTTTGCAAAGACCAATCTCTGTGAGTGGAAATGTGTATGATGCATATACTGGTGAGGCATTAGTTGTTCCTATAACAATTTTAGATGTTAATTTTGAAAATGACGAAGAATTCTACAGTGAACCCTCATTTGGGCGGTATCATCTCTTTCTTCCTCCTGGCGAATATACTCTAGAATTTTCAGCAGAAGGTTATATTACTCAACAACACAGCGTACAAGTTACTCTTGATAGTGCAGAAATACTTGATATTCCCTTGCAGATAATCAATGACAATCCTACAATTCCAATTATTAATGGTCCTACTTCTGGAAAAGCAGGTTCTGCTTACAAATATACATTTGAATCAACTGACCCGGACAATGATTTTATCTTTTATTATATTGATTGGGGGGATGGAACAGTAGAAGACTGGATAGGTCCCTATGTTTCTGGACAACAAATAATCATTAATCATCAATGGGATGAACAAGGAATCTATACCATTAAGGCTAAAGCAAAAGATATCTATGATGCAGAAAGCGAGTGGGGATATCTAGAAATAGAAATGCCTGTCACAAAAAATGCTTTTGTTAATCCCTTTATACTCAGAAATTTACAGCATTATCCATTCCTTACCTATCTCTTAAAATCAATTGGATTGCATTAATATATCATAAAAAACGTTTAGGTTAAATAATCAGAGAACATCTGCATACTTTAGCTTTTTCATTTTTTTTTATAAATATTGATTCATTTTTTCTATAATTTCCATACTATTTTTTGCCGATTGATAATCCTGTAATGGTTCTTTATTTAAGGTTAAAAAATGGGGAGCCCATTTATATATCTGTAAGATTTGCTTTGCATGATCCGTCTCACCAAGAATATATAATGCAGCGGCAAACGCTTCCAAGGTAGATAACATAAACGCTTTTCCATAATTTACAGGGTTTGCAGCGACAAGAAATGGTAATGATCGAGAATGATTCAACGAATCCAGATATTCAAATGCTTTTTCTGCATGTTTCCATGAACAATCAACAGCAAGAATCCCGTGCTTTAATGCCAAAGGATAATCCTCCCTTGACAGACTTTTCTCTGCATATGGATGTAATAAAATAGTATTTCTTGGAATTTTTTTAATATTTTTCTCTAATCTAACAAGATGAAATCTCTGCATTTTTTTTGCGCTGCATTTCTTTGGATCATCCTCATTGGCATGATAGACAAACAAATCTATTTTTTTCATTTTGATTCCACTCGTATATCCAATACAATATGATTAATACCAGGCGCGTAAGATTTAATGGCATTATTACTTATAAGAGTTAGATATTGCTGATGAGATACACCAATTTTATTAACACTGTGAAAAATATCTTCAACGCTGTTTTTTTTAGAAGATAATGTATGATAGTGAATAATTCCTCCCTGTTTTTTTAAACAATCAAATGCAAGTGGTAAAAAATAATATGTTTCATGCAAATATCCCATAATAATTCTGTCTGCAATAGCTTTAGGAGCAGTTTGTTGATTATCGCCAAGAAGTGGACTAACTAGTTCTGTCACATGATTTAATACAATATTATCACATAAAAAATTATAGGAAACTGGATTTATCTCACAAGCATATATCTTCAGAGGTCTACTGTATACGGCAAGAGGTAAGCTAAAATAGCCAATACCTGCAAACAAATCAACAACGACTTCATCACTCTTTGAGATTGTCGCCATCCGTTTTCTCTCATCCATATTACCAGAGGAAAACATAATCTGTTGAGGATCTAGTTTGTATAAAACATTGTTTTCTTTATGAATTGTCTGGGTATCTGGCAAACCATATACAATTTCAACACAGGGTTTTCGATAAATCCCTTCGATGCCACCTTTATCATGCAAAACCGTTTTTATCTGTAAAACCTCAGCATATATTTTTCCAATACTTTCCTTGTATTTCAAGAGATTCTTATCTAATTTTACTATAAGTACATCGCCAATTTTTTCCCATTTTTCTGGAAGACAATGCAACAGCGAAGCAGGAATAGTTGTACCTAATTTATTTTTAATCACAATTATTGGTGGTTTTTTCATCGAACCATGTTAAATAGAACCCCTCTCTTAAATAGTTTTAATACTATCTCCAACAAAGCTATGTACCACTTTTTCTATTCCTTGAATGCATGGAACTTTTTCCGTATAAATTACGAAAAAATCAAAAAACAATAATGCAAAACATCAGCAAAAATCTTGCATTGAGGAATCATTTAATATTTGAATCTGGAACAGGATCTGGAAAAACAATCTGTACTCTGGCTGCAACACTGCAATATGCATTAGAAAATAATAAAAAAATACTATATGCTACCCGTACAAATGCCCAACAACGACAAGTTATTGTTGAACTCCGATCTATTAAGCAAAAAAATTCTGATAGCCGTATTTTTGGTGTTGGTATGCAAGGAAGAAGCAATATGTGTCTTCTTGCTCGACAGGATCCTGACATTGCAAGTGGGAATTCTGAGGAATTATCAAAATTTTGTTCATACCAAAAAAAATTAGCTGCAACAGATAACAATAAAGGTTGTCTTTTTTACAAGAACTATATTGGTGATAAAAAAACAATTGATCATATTGTTAATTGGACTAAAAAAAAACTACCAACAACAGAGGAATTTATTGAATATTGTGAGCACAAAAACATCTGCCCCTATGAGGTAAATAAACAATTAATCAAAGAAGCAATCGTTGTTGTCGTTCCCTATGTTTATGTTTTTGATAAATCGATTCGCATTATGTTGTTTGACTGGCTTTCAATATCTGAACAAGATATTATTTTAATAGTTGATGAAGCTCATAATCTCCCCAATTATATACGTGATTTATTATCTGCCCAATTAAGTATGTGGATGCTAAATGGCTGTGTAAATGAAGCCAAGAAATTTGGTGATCCAACTATCTCTGGGAGAAAAATAAAAGTCTCAACTTTTTGTAATACTTTAATTGAAATCATAAATGGCCTACGTGACACCTATGTCTATGGAATTTTAGAGGATGGGATACGTACAAAAGCATATGTCAAAAATGATGCGTTTATTCCCTCTCATGAACTTGAGTATGAGATTATGTCTCGACTCAAAATTACCAGTAAAGCATTACAAGATATTATAACTGATCTTGTTGCCTATGGAGAAAAAATTAAGGAATACCAACAAAAAGATGGAAAGCTTCCTCGTTCATATCTCTATAAACTTGGCGTTTTTCTTGAATTTTGGATGCATGTTGAGATGAATCAATATGTTAAACTCATTGTTGACTCTTCTGATGGGAAAAACCCTCGGGTGGAGGCATATTGTTTAGATCCATCTATTGGCACTGAAATTATCAATCAATTTCACTGCTCTATCCATATGTCAGGGACACTTGAACCCCTTGAGGAATATCGTGATTCATTAGGATTTACTACTGAAACTGAGCTTGTGTTTTATCCTTCGTTTTTTTCAAAACAAAACAGGCTTATTTTATATGTTTCTGATGTTTCAACCCGATATGAGGATTTAACAAGAGATAAACGTAATATTCCAACGATGTGGAAGTATATAACCTCTATTTGTAACTCTTTTCCGAAAAATGTTATGGTCTGTTTTCCCAGTTTTAATACGCTTTCTTTATTTCAAAATCAGGGTGATTTTGATGAGATAAACAGTGGTCTTTATGTTGAAGAACGATCAATGTCTCAATATGATCTTATGAATCTTGTCAAACAATTCAAATCATGTCCATCAGAACATGGTGACGGGGCAGCACTTTTTTCAGTGATGGGTGGTCGTATTAGCGAAGGAATGGATTTTCCAGCTGAACAACTTGAGATAGCAATAATTGTAGGTATCCCCTATCCAAAGCCGACTGCACGGCAACGGGGTTTACAAAAATATTATGAGTATAAATTTGGAAAAGGATGGGAGTATACTGTTAAAGCACCTGCTGCCCGAAAATTGCTTCAATCTATTGGTAGGCTTATACGACATGAAAACGATAGAGGAGTTGCCATCATTTTAGATAGACGGGCATCTCAATTCAAGAATTATATACCAGATATGGTTCAATCAAAAAATCCATTGGATGATGTTAACCGATTTCTCAAACAATGATGCGAAATATTGTCTCCACATGAAAAAAAGTCATTTTTTTAGTTTTTATTTTTGTGGTAATAAATTAGGAATACCCTCTTTAATGGTATATGTGCAGTTACAGCTATGACATGTTAAAAAACCTGTGATTATCTCCCCATCACTTTCTTTTTCTATGTGTAGATCTAAATCGTTTTTACATGTTGGGCAACACAGTAGATCAACCATATTTTTTTGCATAGAACTCTCACCTTCTCAATATTGACCTAAAAAAATGGGTCTTTTTTTACCAGCATCTGAATCATAAATATATGCCCAATCATCATCAGTTACTTTACGAGCATCATCAAGTTTTTGTAAAAAATGTTTTACTTGAGAATCCATGAGATCTGCTTGATGAATGATACAAGCCTCAACTGTTTTAGGCAGCCGGGGTGATCCATACTCATATCGTCCATGATGACTTAGAATAATATGGCGTAGATGCATTTCAAGTTCTTTTGAAAACTCACTTCCTCTCTGACGTAATTGAGAGATTTTATCTCTTAACCATCGTTCTCCAATAACGATATGTCCAATAAAATTACCCTCATCTGTTTTATCGACCGCAGCGGTATATTCATATTCTTTTAGTTTTCCAACATCATGAAGAATAGCTCCGCATATCAACAGATCTGTATCGATACCTTGGTACATTTCAGATATATTTTTACAGAGACGAAGGACGCCTACGCTATGTTCGAGATTACCTCCGATATAATTATGATGATGAGATATTGCTGAGGGAGAACGCGTGTATTCGTTTACAAAGGAGGGGTCGTCAAAAAAGATGGAAAGAAGGTTTTTAATCTGTTGGTTTTTAATGAGCTTTATATTTTCATGCAGTTCCTGATAGAGCTGTTTTATCTTTTGTTCATCCAAAGCAGCAATAAAATCACTTATATCATACTCATTGGGACTGCATCGTCGTATTCCTCCGGTATTTTCATTAATAGATATCTGCGGTTTTTCATCATAGAGTTCAACCATTCCTGATCGTATCTGAACAACGTCTCCAATTGAAAAGCTATCATATAATCGTTTCACTCTATCTTTATTATCTCCACCCCAGTATTTAATACTGATTTCTCCTGTTTTATCAGATACGATGATATCAAACCATGTCCCTCGTTTATATGCTCTTGGAGGATTTTTTAGTTTAATAGCAAAAAAATCATTGATGACATCTCCTTCTCGCAGATGTTGGATGAACTGTTCTTTTTTACGTTTTCCTGTATCTGTTTTTATTAAGGTTTGTTCATCTTTTCTCTTTTCAAAATTGTAAATATCACTCATTTTTTATACCCCGAAAACTGATAGATTAATACATCCTAGAGTTTATACACTTTTTGTTCTTTAACCATCTGGACTGAGTCAACAATTTTTTTAAACAGTTCAGGCTGCTCGGTATGAATAGGAAATAATGTTTTTGGGTTTATTTTTTGAATGATCTTTTTTAACTCTCCACCATAGATATGACCCGAACAATGAGCCTGGATAAATTTAAGATTAAAATGATTAAGCCAGTGATTCATACGATCTGCAGATATCTCCATTTCTTCATTAAACGGCTCAGAAAGTGAATGGATATATAGTCCCTTTTTTGGGTTCAGATCAATAAGGGTTTGAAAGTACCAATAATTTAATACAATTATGTATTTTAACGGATTTTTTGCAATTTCTTCTGCAGTAATAATATTAGGATAATTCAGTCTTTTTTTAATATATTTTTCAACATAATCCTCCGCTATATATGTGCCTGTAAGCCTTTTTGGTTTTAACAACATAATATACTCATCAGTACTCTCTGGAGCATTTAATGATTTATCTTGATGATACTTATCTAAAAAACAGGCATGGCGAAAACTGATTACCAATTTCTTGTTTAGTTTTTTTGCTAGATTATAAAATGTTGTAAAACGATCGATATCTTTAAAATTAAAATCAACAATAGAAAAATGTTTTGTATGTAACAGATGCTGTTTTGATTGTTCAAAGACGTTTTGTTCAGATTCATTTGAGTGTTTCACATCAATTCGTGTTCCTTCAGTAATCATAGCGATAGGTTTTGATTCTTCAGCGGCGGTAATAAAATCCTTTGTCATTTCTGCATGAAGTCCATGCATCCGAAGATCTCCGGTATAAACAACTGCTCCTTTAGAGGTATGGATAATAAATCCATATGCTCCTGGAACTGAGTGATCCACATGAATCGGGCGAATCTCTAAAGAATCAATATTAATTTTTGTATTTGTTCGAAAGGTGTGAAATGTGCGCTGTATAGGTGGTTTACGACGATTATCTCGATAAATTGGTCTCTCTTTGAAATTTATGACTTCGCTTTCAATGCTACGCTGACTTTGTTCATCAACAGCATCCAGAATTTTTTTACATGTCTGACCGCAATAAATGGGAATGTTCTGATGCAGAAAAGAGATATAATTAGCATGGTCTGCATGGGCATGAGATAATAATACCCCGGCAATAGAAGGATCCTTTGCCTCTCTTTTTTGATGTTGAAGTAAATCGGTTCGATACACACCAGAAATATCTGGAATGAGATTCATGGCTAAAAAATCACCAATTCCATTAGCCGTTCTTGGGGTTACAAACTCTTCAAAATACAAACCTCTTTTGGTAAAACTCATTCCAAAATCTAAAAATATTTTTGTATCGCCATCTTCAAGAAGGATTTTGTTCCCTCCGATTTCATTTACTCCACCATGGAACGTGAGTTGAACCACAATACTTCCCCGTAATCATTTACATAATGTATGGGCTACATAAAGTTTAGTATGCCCTAGATTTATTAAAAAAAATATGGAGAAAAAATTTATTCGATACTGACTTTATAGCCAGATCCGCCTTTTTTCTTATCCTTTTTTTCGATGACAATGTCAAGTATGCCATTTTTATAGGTTGCTTTGGTAGATTTTGGTTTTACTTTACCTGGTAAATTAATTTTTTTATGGTATTTTCGCTGTTCGGAGTTAACAGTTATATCTAGTTTATCGTCGATAATGTTTAAATCGATATCTTCTTTTTCTATTCCAGGTATCTCAACGGTTACTGCAATGGTGTTGTCTCCTTCAATAATATCGGTTAAAGGTTCACGTTCATCAGATATCATTTGTTTTCCTTTTGGAGTATGTAGTGATTTATTGTTAAAATCTTCAACTATTGGTTTTCCATCTTGGTCGAATTGAACCTTAAATCCTCTCACAAATGGTTTACCGGTCTGTGAGTTTGAAAACATCTTCATCATTTCTTCTGTCATTCTCTTGATGTCTTCTCGTAACTTATCGTTACTAAACAAATCTCTAAAGAATTCATCATCTATATTAAACTCGTCGAATGGGTTTTTTCTTCTTCTATTTTTATCTTCATCAAATATGTCCATTTTTTATTATTCCCCTACATTTTTCACAATATTACTTATATGAACTCGTATATAAACTTTTTGTTAACTTTCGTCTATTTCTGATTCTAATTCTTCAATTAATTTTTTTGCATGTCTACTTAATTTCTTGGGTGTTTTTATATGAACCTCAACATACATGTCACCATAACCACGTCCATGTAATCGGGGCATACCTTTTCCTGACAACTTAAAAACATCTCCACTTTCAGTTCCACTAGGTATTTTTAATTTTTCAGATCCTCCAATAGTATCAACATCTATTTTTGATCCTAATGCTGCTTGCGGAAATGAAATATTTAATCTTTGGAATAAGTCAGATCCTCTGCGCGTAAATTTAGGATGTTTTTTAATATGGATAACAACATATAAATCACCACCTGTGCCGCCTTTTCCAATCTGTTCTCCTTGTCCTGTAAGACGTAATTGGGATCCATCATCAACTCCTGCAGGTATCTTTAAATCAATCATTCGTGTTTTTTGCACCGTACCTCTTCCTCGGCACTCAGGACATGGATTTTCAATAAGTGTACCACTGCCTTGACATTTTTGACATGTTCCCACCTGAGTAAAGACACCAAAAGCGGTTCGCTGAGATACACGCATCTGTCCGCTCCCACCGCACTGACGACATTTTATTGGTTTGGACCCAGGTCGTGCACCAGAACCTTTACAATTATCACAAAGCTCTGTTCGTGGTATACGAATCTCAGTTTCAACTCCTTTATAGGCATCTTCTAGACGTATCTCCATATCAAATCGAAGGTCTCTTCCACGCTGTGTTTGCTGTCGGTTTGAAAATCCTCTTCGATGACCGAAAAATTGTTCAAAGATATCATCAAAACCAAATCCCATACCCTTGAAAATATCGCCAAAATCTCCTCCACGGAAAATATCCTCAGAGCTATATCGCTGATCGATCCCGTCATGGCCATATCTATCGTACATCGCTCTTTTTTCATCATCATATAGTACCGCATATGCTTCAGAAATCTGCTTGAATTTTTCCTCAGCCTCTTTTTCCTTGTTTTTATCAGGATGGTATTTCAATGCAAGTTTTCTATACGCTTTTTTTATATCAGATTTACTTGCATTTCTGTCAACATTAAGAATTTTGTAATAATCTTCCTTTACCATAGTCTGCGAGTGTTAAACAAAAAGTAGTATATCATTTTTATGATGATTTTTTCTTATTTCTGTAAAAAAGGTAAAGATATCAGGGTTTGTAGGATATTATTACATAAATATTTTGAGTAACTCGGAGAGCAGATCTCCAAATAAAAAAGTAGTAATAAAACCTGCCAGTAGTGGTATCATAAAAGGAATTTTAGGTGTGACCCAGATGGTTTTGATGCCATGTTCTTCAAAAATATTTAGTTCTTTGGTCATATCAAATTCTTTAGGCATATAACTAAATTTGCGTTTACCCTCCCTTATTTTTTCAAGAGGCCAGATAAAGGTTTTTTTTGCTTTTTCAATACTGGTCTTATAGCCTAACAGTGAATAGGGAAACTTGATTTCTCTTTTTGCAATATTATAGATCAACAGGCTCAACGGTATTAATAGAAATATCAGAATTGAATTTGAAAATATAATCCATGATCCTGGCATTGAAATGAGTGTGCCTTCAAGTATTGGGATTTGTGCAATTTCTGGCTTAACAGGGACCAGTATGGCAAGAGCCATTAAGGCTTTTGCATCTGCTCCTCCAAAGATAAGGCGTAGTTGAAAAAGAGTGTACATCAGCCCTATCATTATAGGAATAAATAACAGATAAAAAAGGTTATCAAATCCATCTATGAGGTATTGTACTACAAGGAGAATAGCTCCAATAGCTCCCATGATAACCCAAAGAAAGTTTGATGCACGACGTGTTTTGATATCAGTAAATGATGCATAAGACAGAATTATTGTTCCGGTAATAAGTCGTATTAAGTCTAGTATCATCCCATTTTCTAGCATATCCTCTCTGAATACTGAGCAAGCATATTAAAGTAATGATTTTTAAAAAATATTTTACGAGATACTCATGTGTATTTTTGTTTTTGATTTATTGCTTGATTTAACCACCTATATCCCATAACATTGGAATGGTATACTTTTTATGATGTGTTATTAGAAAAAACATTAAAACAATAGCAATATATGCCCATGATCTGTAATAGAGTATAGTCATCCAGATTTTAAGGAGATTTATGTTATGTTGGATAAATTACAAGGAAAAGGATTGTTAATTCATCACTGGGATACCGATGGTATCTGTTCCGCACGATTATTGCTTGAACATTTAAAAAACAATAATATCACAAACAAAACACCGATACTCGGTAATTTTTATCTTACTCAACAGGAATTGGAACAATATCAAATCTATGATTATTTTATTGTTGCTGATATGTCTTTACCTAAAGAAAATATTTTATATCTTTCAAAGCAAGGTCAGGTATGCATTTTTGATCATCATCTTGGGCCAGTAATTGATGAAGTTTTTCATTATAACCCCATAATAAAAGGAGGAAATCCTAGTATGTATCCATCAGCTTCATGGATTATTAATGATTATTTACAAAACCAGGTAAATTTATTTGCGCTTCTTGGTGTTGTAGGTGATCATGAACAACGCATCATGAATAATACTGTTTTTATGAAAATTATTAATGACTTTTGTTCAAAAAACAATGTTTTATTTGATGATCTTTTATCCATGGTTCATTTAATTGATTCCAATTATAAGATAGGTGATAAAGCAGAAATAGAAGCAATGCCACGATATTTGTTAACCATACAAAAATCTATTGAAATTCTGAATCATCCAACATGGAATAAAAATCTCTCTAAAATAAATGAAGAAATCTCAAAGCAACTCAAGACTTCTATTCAAGAAATCAATGGACTTCTTTTAAAAAAGATTCATACTTCTTATAGTATCATATCAACAATAACCCGTCGTATCTCCTGGGAGACAAAAAAAGATACTGTTGTTATTAATACAGGTTTTTTCCCTGATTCAGATGAATTATATGTACGTAGCTCAAAAGATGTACAGCCCTTGATTGCCCGTGGGAAAAGCCTTGGGTTTAAATGTGGTGGTAAAAAAGAAGTGCTGGGGGCGATTGTCCCCAAAAATCAGACAGATGCTTTTGTACAGGAGATAATAAAGTTTTTACAATAAAAAAAAGGAATCTTGTCTGTTGATTAATGGATTTCATTCATGCGTAGAGTTTTTAACATCATGAAATTTCCATGAATTACCCTGTAAAAATGAAAAAGTTATTAAACAATGATTGGTATATAACGATAAACCTTACCCTATAGAAGGTGAATATCGAGGATAGATAACCATGGGGAGATTATATAAAACCAATAAAAAGGCTGGTGTACTATCAGTACTAATTTGTATACTGTTGACAGTAGGAGCATTAAGCGGATGTGTTGAGGAAACAGAACCTGAACCTGAGTTGAATAATATCGTTGATACAGCGATTGAAAGCGATGATTTTAATATTCTTGTCGACGCGGTTGTTGCCGCTGGACTTGACGGAACCCTCAGTGATGAAACCAAGCAGTTCACAGTGTTTGCCCCAACTGATGAAGCATTTGAAGCGCTGGATTCTGAATATCTTGCATATCTGGTGAACAATGATACCGCAACTCTTGAAAAGATATTGACCTATCATGTTATACCTGGAACGGTCATGTCAACAGACCTTAGCGACGGCATGAGAGTGAAAACCGTGCAGGGAAAACATATCACGGTAACAATTCAGAACGGTAATGTGTATATTGATAACGCAATGGTCACCACTGCAGATATTGAATGCAGTAATGGTGTTATCCATGTTATTGACACAGTCATCGTTCCAAAGAATAATATTGTTGAGACTGCTATTGAAGAGGACGACTTTGAGACATTAGTCACTGCGGTTGTCGCCGCTGATCTTGCTGATACATTAGGTAATGAGGATGCCCAATTTACTGTGTTTGCCCCAACTGATGCCGCATTTGAAGCTCTTGATCCCGAATTTCTTGCAGATCTGGTGAACAATGATACCGCAAATCTGACAAAGATATTGACCTATCATGTGGTTTTAGACAAGGTTATGTCTACTGATCTTAGTGATAATATGACAGTGGAAACAGTTGAAGGAACAACTATCACCATCACCATAGATGATGATGGTAATGTCTTTGTCAATGATGCCCAAGTGATACTTGCGGATATTGAATGCAGTAACGGTGTCATCCACGTCATCAATGCAGTGCTTGTTCCATAAACAACGCTCTACAATCGAATAAGCATCAATAAAAAAGCGGGAATACTCCCGCTCATTATATCTTTTTTTAGTTTTTTATGGATTGTTTTATGATTTATTGCTGCTTTTTTCCTATCATATACTCAATAAAATGTTTTTTGTTGTTTCCTTTTATATATCATGGTTTTAGCCTTATATATTATTATCATAATAATCATACTAATTATACTAATACAAAAATATTATATAGTTGCTAATGCTTAATATCTATTGTAAATTATAGCGTTACAAATGGGTGATAAAAAAGTGATTAGAAGCGGATTTCCTATGAAACAAAAAAATGTATATTCTCTAACAAAAGCTGGTGTCTTTCTCAGTATTTTAGTACTGATTGCCTCGAGTTTTGCTGGTGCAGCACTACCAAGTGAGAATGAACTCTTTTTCCAGATCTCAGATGCATCAATTGGTGAGGCTTTACCGCAAGCAAGCAACAGAGAAGAATTTTGGATTCATTATGATGGAGATAACGCTGTTTCAATTGGTTTAAATGGTAGTGGAACATTTGAAGCTGCTATTCGGTTAACTGCTGATGAGTTTGGCTCATATGCTACGTGGAATATTACAACGGTTAAATTTTATGCTACTGCTGAGTTTAACATTTCCTCTAGTTTTTTAAAAATCTATGAAGAAGGAAACTCAACAACACCTGGTGATGTCATTGTATCAAAACAATTTTCTTATCCAACAAGTCAAGGATGGTATGAAATTGAGCTGGATGAACAACTGGTTATTAATGGTTCTGATGAGCTCTGGGTGGGAATCGAGGTAACACACGATGATTTGGATCATCCCTTGGGTGCTGATAATGGCCCCTCTGTAGCTAATAAAAGCTCATGGTTTTATGTGATGGGTGACTGGTTATGGCTTCCTGATTTTGGACTGGATTGTAACTGGAATATTCGGGTGAAAGCAGAAGAATTTGAACCCCCTGTGACAACCGTTGAGCTCAACGGAACCATGGAAGATGATATCTATGTGTCAAACGTCACGGTAAGCCTGCATGCTGATGATGGTCCTTTTGGATCTGGCGTCAACTATACCCTGTATAAACTCAATGATGAGAATTGGACTGAATATAGTGAATCATTTGTTGTCTCAGAAGATGGAGAACATACCCTTTTGTTTTACTCTGTTGATTTCTGTGGTAATATTGAGGAGCAGCAAACCGTGGTCTTTACCATTAAAAAACCTAGTCAAATAGTTATTGAATTCCTTGGAGGTCTCGGGGTTTCTATGCTGATTATGAATTTAGGGGAAACCAATATAACCGATGTTGACTGGAGCATCGAGGTAACTGGCTCTATGGTTTTTTCTGGAGATAGCAAATCAGGAACTATTAGTGATTTAGGACCTGATGAAGATGAATTGGTCAATACTATCCCCTTGGGCTTTGGTCCCATAGAGATTACTGGGAGTGCTGGAGATATAACAAAAACTGAGTCAGGGTTTCTGCTGTTTTTCTTGGTTTTGGTCTTATATTGATACTTATTGAAGGAAATCAGTCTTTTCATGTGCTACTTTGTTATTATTCGTGCAAGAATGGAAAGTAGTATTCCAAGGGTTCCTACAGAGAAAAAACTTGCGATAGTAAAACTTTGTTGAACAAGAGCAACAAGGATTGATACAAATAAACCAATCAGTCCCATACCCGCTCCAAGCATGATAAAGAATTTACCTGTTCTTGCCTTGTTTTTTCCAATAAGTAGACCGCCAATAATTACTGAAATACCGCCAAGAGATGCAATAAAGATTAGGATAACGAAGATAATTTCAAGGATAATATTTTGATAGAAAATGTGGGTAACAAAATCTCGTATCGCCTGCCAGGTTGCCGCGCCGCTCACACCTGATATCAGAAGTAGTATTCCTGCAAGGAGTGCAATATTTTTTGCATTTTTTTGTTTTATTGACATGCTTATCCTCTATACATTATACTATCACATGGTTTTGTGTATAAAAATATTTACTGTATAAAAAAATGAATGCGATATATCTTGTAATTATTACCAACTGATGTTTTTTGAACTAAAAAAGAAATACTTAAAAGGTAACAATTTAGCCCACGTTTTGGAAGGTAAATGATTCACTAAGCAATGTATTACTAGGGAGATGTCTGAAGGTGATTTCAACTGTTCCGGTGAGTGACTGATCCGTATTAAGGTTTATGACGTTTCCTGCTGTGACAATACCGTTTTTGGTTAGAGTTTCAGAGTAACCTGTTAAGTTTGTAAAAATGATTTCTATTTCAGCCCATTTGGTATTGGGTTCAGCATTTGATACAGTGAGGGTGTTTTGTGATTGATTAGGTATGAAGGCGATTACGGGTACTGCCTCTTCAGCGCCTCCTATCATTCCAGTAAAGTATGCAAAGGAAACTGCTGCGATGGCAGCACTTATTGCGACCATAAGAATAACTCCTAAGACTGCAGATACTGCCTGGTCATCCTCTTTATGGCTTTTTTTGTTTGCTTTCATTGGCGAGCATCCCTTTAAACAAAGATTTTAGGTTTTTTATTTATTATATTAATTCCTAAAGTGTAGGTATAACTCTAGAGATTAATTGGATAATGATAAAAATAAAGAAAAAGAAAGAGATAGATTTATGTTTATGGAGCAGGAACAAAGACTGTAACTGAGCCTGCAATGGCGTTTGTTGGTCTATATATTAGTGTTATAGTAACAGAACCAGATTCACCAGAATCTAAGTGGTGTAGTTGAATATAATCTCCTGCCGTAACTGTGTCGCCAGGTCCTACAGACCAAAGATCGCCAATACTTGTGGCTGTTGTTAAAATATCCACTTGGTCGTCGTCTAATGAATGAGAAGCATTTACTTGTTCTGATGCTTGTATCTGGAAATTGCTCCAAAGAATATTTGGATCAGCACTGGCAATCCTTGCTCTGCTGTTTGTATTATCTGGTGTTAATGAAACCGTCGGTGTTTTCTCCTGTCCACCACCAATCATTCCACTTACATA
>JAWOGM010000082.1:0-7543 GCA_046496795.1 Thermoplasmatota archaeon | reverse complement strand
TTGGCCCTGTTTGTTTGCATGCTACTTATGGGTGCTTTTCAAGTATTTGTCCCTGATACGATATCTGCAGATTCAAACGATATCACTTGGGATGGCACAGTCATTTTCACTGCAACTAACGGCAGCTCTAATGCTCCTCTCTTTGATTTGGCAGTATATGCCAACGAAATGCCACAATATCAAAACTATGATAGACCAACACCACCAGCACCTCCAGAGAATCTGCAAGTACAGCACGATGGATTCGAAGGAGAAATACTAGAGCCTGGTGAAATAGGAAATTATCCCTTTGATAGCTGGACTGGTTCATTTACTGGCCCCTATGGTGATAATACACCTCTTGATATCTACTATCCTACTACTCTAGAAAACGTACCATATCCTGGTCTTGTATTAGGACATGGATTTACAATGAGCAAAAGTTACTTTGAAACATGGGGACAGTATTATGCCAGCTGGGGATATGTGATAGCAGTCCCCAGTCTTCAATATGCAAAACTTTTTTCTGTTAACCACGAAAAATGTGCTTATGAATTGCTAGCAACCCTTGACTTGCTCAAAGATAAAAACAATGACTCACAACATCCTATTTATGGTTTGGTTGATGTGGATAATTTAGGTCTCACTGGGTTCTCATTAGGAGCAAAAGCATGTATTTTAGCAGTCCAATATGAAGCAATACAAGGAAAAAACAATGTTAAAGCAGTAGCACCTATGGCAATAGCAATCGGTAATGTTCCTGATCCTTTACCTGGTTTATATCTCATTGATATTCCAGTACAATTACAAGCTGGAGAAAACGATCTGATAGCACCTCCAGAGCATAATTCTTTGAAAATTTATAATGGTCTGGAAAATTCATCCAGCCAATATTTCCTTATACATGGGGCAAATCACAACCAATATGCTGATATGAATCCGATATCAGGTGGATGGGGGGATGGTCAAGCCACTATATCTAGAGCAGAACAACATAGAATTGCAAGGAAATATACCACTTCTTTTTTTAATTACTACCTAAAAAATCAATATCAATATGGCGAATATCTCTATGGCTCATTTGCCGATCAGGATGTAACTGAGGGAGTATTGGTTTTTAATCAGTTCAAAGATGTTGACTATGATTCTAACTTTACAGGAACTGAGAATAATCTTGTCACATGGAATGCCAGTCCGGATGATATAACCGGTTTTGTAGATTCATATACTATCTATCGCTCAGAATATCAATTGGGACCTTGGGATACTGGTACCAGTATCGCTACTGTTACTGCTAACAGCTCAGCAAGTTATTCATATATTGATATCGGCAAGGGAACAGCTGATGAGATACTGTGGTGGTATGTCGTTCGAGCTGTTGGGACCAATGGAATAGAAGAGATGAATACCAATGCTGTAATGGAGGCAAACAATATACCAAACAAACCAGAAAGACCATCTGGAGAAACATCAGGGAAGACCAACACCGTTTACACCTATACCACAAAAACCATTGATGCCGATGAAGATCAAGTGTTTTACCTTTGGGATTGGGGTGATGGAACATTTAGCGACTGGCTTGGTCCTTTTGATTCAGGTGAGGTTGCTTCTGCGGAACACTCGTGGTCAGAGGAAGGGTCGTACAGTATTAGAGTTAAAGCTAGAGATGTTTATAATGCTGAAAGTGAATGGTCAGATCCCTTGCCTGTAACTATGCCCTCTATCCATCAAAGTCATATCCTGCGTTTTGTAAGAATATTTGTTCAGCGTTTCTCTCATGTGTTCCCCATACTATACTATTTCCTGGGAATCTAAGACTTTTCATTTTTTTTTCACTGAACTATACAATTGTATCGTTAGATGATTCCAATATTTGATCTATATATTTTAATAAACAATGTAATACTGTAAATTAGAATAATAGTCCAATTCAAATTATTATAACTATTTTTTGTTTATCTGTAATAAAAACTCATAATCCAACAAATCAATTCTTCAGATGTTATGATATATGATTTCTAGGTACATAAAATAATAAATTTATATATAGACTGCCTTCATTCTGATATCATAGATGAATGACTGGCAATTAAACAAGAAAACACTCATCGTGACACGTGAACCACTTGCTGGTTCCTCTCTTTCTAATCTCCTTCACTTACTTGTACAAAATCGATTCCAAATAGATGGTAGATATCTACCAAGGATAGTATACGCGATGATGATGAGCAGTCTTTTAACCCCCTTACGTATAAGAGAGCACCTCCTATTTGACAAAGCAATTAAAAAAACAGAGGTGACACAGCCACCAATCTTCATACTTGGCCATTGGCGAAGCGGCACCACCTATCTTCATAATATCTTATCCTTAGATGATACTTTTAGGTATTTTACCACAATTCAGGCATTGCTGCCTAGCGTTTTTTTAGGACACGAGAAACTCTTAAGATTATTTATCTCCTCAAACCTTCCCCAAAAAAGACCTATGGATGATGTACCAATGGGGTCTGAATTCCCGCAGGAGGAGGAATATGCTCTCGCCGCTGTTTCACAATATTCTGGGCATCACGGGTTGTGTTTCCCAAGAAACTGGGGCTATTACAATAAGTTCATATTCATGGATGAGGTTTCTCAAAAAATCAAAAATAAGTGGAAAGAATATTACCGATTTCTCATACAAAAAGAAACCCTTTATCATAATGGAAAATGTCTTGTATTAAAAAACCCTGCAAATACTGCCAGGATAAAACTATTGCTTGAAATGTTTCCAGAAGCAAAATTCATCCATATCTACCGAAACCCCTATCATGTGTATCTATCAATGATGAAACTATTACACAGTGTTGTCCCGTTATTTTGCGTACAAAAACCTCCAAAACTAGAAGAAGTGGAGCAGCAGGTGTTACAGGTATACAAACGGATGTATATGAAATACTTCAAAGAAAAAAATGATATTCCAAAGGAAAATCTTATTGAAGTTCAGTACGAAGAGTTTATCAAACACCCATTAAAACAAGTAAGCCATATCTATACGACATTTAATTTCCAAGGATTTAAGGAATCTGAAAAAATATTTTCTAAATATATCGAAAAGCAAGCAGATATAAAAAAACAAACATATGTCGTTGATGAACAATTAAAAGAAAAAATATACAAAGAATGGAAATTTACCTTTACTCAATTTCATTATAAAAAATAGCAAATTATTAATGGCCAATTGCTATGAAAATAACACCACCATATGAATAAATTAAAAGATTAAATTACGATCCTTAGGATATTTAGATTAAAAAAAGGAAGCAGATATAATATGACCCAGTACACTATGTCGCATCTGGATAAACTCGAAGCAGAATCAATTTTTTTACTCAGAGAGGTCGCTGCGCAATTCCAGCGCCCTGCCTTACTATTCTCCGGGGGAAAAGATTCAATCGTTCTGGGACACCTGGCAAAAAAAGCGTTTTACCCAGCAAACATACCCTTTCCATTCTTACATATTGACACCGGACATAACTTCCCAGAGACACTTGAATATAGAGATACCTATCTCAAAAAACTCAACGCACGATTACTCATAGGATCAGTTCAGCAAACCATAGACAGCGGAAAAGTCAAAGAAGAAACCGGTAAACATGCAAGCAGAAACTATCTTCAAACAACAACATTATTAGATGCCATAGAACACTACAAAATAGATTGCTGTATCGGTGGTGGGAGAAGAGATGAAGAAAAAGCACGAGCCAAAGAACGGTTTTTTTCACATCGAAACGAGTTTGGTCAATGGGATCCTAAAAACCAGAGGCCAGAGATCTGGAACCTCTACAACGGTCGATACAATGTCGGAGAGCACTTTCGAGTATTTCCCCTTAGCAACTGGACAGAGATGGATATCTGGCAGTATATACTAAAAGAAAACATAGACATCCCCCGACTTTATTTTTCTCATGCAAGAACATGCATTCTACGTGATGGAGTAATTCTTGCCTACAGCAAGTATTTGCCTATAGATGAAACGGAAAAAGAAAACGCAAAAGAAATGACTGTACGATGCCGGACCATAGGTGATATGACCTGTACTGGTCTTACAGAGTCTAAAGCACAAACAGTTGAAGAAATAATTGCTGAGGTGGCACAGATAAGAAGCTCAGAACGTGGGAATAGGGCAGATGATAAACGATCGGAAACCGCGATGGAGGACCGTAAAAAGGAGGGATATTTTTAACATGGATGATGCAAAAACGTATCTAGATATGGAACTGCTACGGTTTACTACCGCCGGGAGTGTCGATGATGGAAAAAGTACTTTGATAGGTCGTCTTTTATATGATAGTAAAACATTGTTCTCCGATCAATTAGAATCAGTTAAAAGGATAAGTCAGCAGAGAGGAGAAAATCTTAACCTGGCACTGCTCATGGATGGGTTGAAAGCCGAGCGGGAGCAAGGAATCACCATTGATGTTGCCTATCGGTATTTTGCAACACCACAGAGGAAATTCATCATTGCAGATACACCAGGTCATCCACAGTATACAAGAAACATGGTTACAGGTGCATCTACTGCTAATCTTGCGTTGATTCTTGTGGATGCACGAAATGGAGTAGTCGAGCAAACACATCGGCATCTCTTTATCGCATCTCTTCTTCAAATCCCTCATTTTGTGATTTGTATTAACAAAATGGATCTTGTAGATTTTAATGAGGAGGTATACAACAGGATTAAAAAAGAACTCGGAGATTTTGTATCAAAACTGAACATTCCAGATATGTATTTTATACCTATCAGTGCTCTACTGGGGGATAATGTTGTAGATAAATCAACTACGATGAACTGGTATAAAGGACCAACGCTGTTGTATCTTTTAGAGAATATACATATAGGTAGTGATGAAAACCTTATTGATTGTAGATTCCCGGTTCAATATGTCATTAGACCTAGAGATGATAACTTTCACGACTATCGAGGATACGCAGGAAAAATTGAAAGCGGGATATTCAAACCAGGTGATACAATAAAAGTTCTCCCCTCAGGTTTTAAAACAAAGATACAAAGAATAGAAGGACCGGATAATATGGAGGTAAAAGAGGCTTTTCCGCCCATGTCAGTTACGATCCTTCTTGAAGATGATTTGGATGTCAGCAGAGGAGATATGATAGTACGTGAGCATAATATGCCAGTTATCTCCCAAGATATTGATGTAATGGTCTGCTGGATGAACCAGAAAAACCTAAAACCCGGGAAAAAATATATAATACGACATACCACAAATAAGACTAAAGCTGTTGTAAAAGAAATACTATACAAGCTTGATATCAACACGCTTCATCGAATAGAAGATGCAGAAACATTATCTCTTAATGAGATAGGAAGAATAAATATACATACGGCAAAACCATTGTTTTATGATAAATATAAGGACAACCGGGCAACAGGGTCTCTGATTCTTATTGATGAGCAGACAAATGAAACAGTTGCTGCCGGTATGATAAGAGGATAACAAAAAAGAGGTATGTATCTATCATGGTGGAAACGATACAAACAAAAAGATTCATTAGAACAGATCGCTCCAATTCTCCTTTACAGAATAGGAATGTACTACCGCAGAGAGGATGTCCTCCAGATTTATTATCCACTCTTTGGTGTTGTTGAAGATTATGAAGAAAAAAGAAGCATTTGTTAAAATCCATGAGCATGCAATCACTCGAAAAGACCGGGAGGCGCTCCTGGGGCAGAAAGGAGTGGTGCTCTGGTTTACAGGGCTTTCAGGCAGCGGGAAAAGCACCATTGCCAATGAAGTCTCTTACAAGTTACATACGTGTGGGAATCTTTCGTATGTTCTTGATGGAGATAATATTCGTACGGGTTTAAACAAAGATCTGGGTTTTCGTCCTGATGATCGTGATGAAAATATCAGACGGATAAGTGAGGTGGCAAATCTGTTTGCCGATGTTGGGATTATTACCTGTGTAGCATGTATTTCTCCGTATAAAAAAATGCGTGATTTCTGCAGAGAGCTTCTGGGCCGGGATAGATTTTTTGAAATTTTTTGTAAGGCAAGCCTGAAAACTTGTGAGAAACGCGATCCGAAAGGTCTTTATCAAAAAGCACAAGCCGGTCTTATCAGGGATTTTACTGGTGTTTCCGCCCCTTATGAGGAGCCTGAGAACCCTGAATTAATTATTGATACTGAGCATCAGAGTGTAGATGAAAATGCAGAACTTGTGATTAAAAAACTAAAGGATCTAAAAATAATATAATATATGTTGCTAATATATTACTATAAGCAATATTTATATAGGTACAACAGATAATGATTTATAACCTGTTTTTAGCAGGGGGGAAGGAACTATGAAAAAGAGTATATTAAATAAAAGTATTGTAGTAGGAATAATGCTGCTTTTTGTTGGAACATGTACTGTTCCATGCATTACCGGTAATCATATTACTGACAAAAAAAATAACGAAAGTAATTCCGTAGTGTTTGAAGGATCTGATCTTTTAGAACTCCTGAGACCACAGATGTCTTTATCAAACCAACCAATAGTTCAAAATAATAACATTGGACGAGGAAACCTTACACTTGTCACAGAGACGTATGTGGGTCGAGTCATTGAAATTGATACAAATGGAACGATACTTTGGCAAAAAGATGGGTTGATTTATCCCGTTGATGCTGAGCGGCTTAGCAACGGAAACACGCTTATCTCATCAATTGGTGAAGGAGTCAACGAAGTTGCTAGGAGTGGTGCAGTTGTTTGGAGCTATACAGCACTGGATGGCCCATGGGCTGCGGAACGACTTGCAGATGGAAACACACTCATCACTGATACGTATTCCAGTCGTGTCATTGAAGTAAGCCCTGATGGGACTATCGTATGGCAATACGTGAATGCCTATCTGCCTATCGATGCTGAGCGGCTTAGCAACGGAAACACGCTTATTTCATCATTGGCTGGAGGAGTTATTGAAGTTGATAGTGACGGTGCTATTCAATGGCAATATGTTACCGGCTCGGCATTTGAGGCAGAGCGACTTGCAAATGGAAATACGCTGATTGCAATTTACACCGGTGGTGTAATAGAAATAACGAGCGCGGGAACGATTGTCTGGCAAAAAACAGGAATAGAGGCAACCTGCGTCCAACGTCTCCAGAATGGAAACACCCTGATCGCATCGGGATACGATGGTCAAGTAATAGAAGTTGATCCCTCAGGATCTATTGTATGGGAAATTATAGGATATATTGGTCCTTTTACTGCAAAACGAATCCCAATGGTTGATATCCTGTTTGATGTTACAATCCAGAAGGGATTAGGTGTCACTGCGCAAATAAAAAATATTGGCTCCACAGATGCAACCAACGTCCAAGCAACCATTACCATTTCAGATGGTGTTGTCTTTTTCAACAACGTCAAAACAGTGCAGGTGGGGGAGATCAAGATGAATACCATAGGCAAAGCACTGTCGATTCCCATTGGTTTTGGAAAAGTAACTATCGAAGCAACGGTAACCTGTGACCAAGGAGGAACAGGTTATGCTAACACGACTGGTATGTTGCTGCTGTTT
>JAWOGM010000045.1:0-22225 GCA_046496795.1 Thermoplasmatota archaeon | reverse complement strand
CCTATTTTCTCACCCATCAACGAAAAATTGTCAATAGATGTGACGATTCTGTATTAAAAGTAATACAGGGAGAAACCGCATATTTACGTCGATCACGAGGATATACGCCCCTGCCAATCCAACTTCCCATAAAATGTGAAGATACTGTTGCAGTTGGAGCAGAACTTAACAATGTAATCTGCATCGCAAAGGAAAATAAAGCCTATCTCTCCCAGTATATCGGTGATTGCTCAAAATATGAAACCTTTAATTTTTTAAAAAAAACTGTCTCCAGATTCGTACAGTTAACACGAATAAAACCAAAAATAATCGTATGTGATCTTCATCCAACCTATAACACCACACTATTTGCAAAAGAATTAGCTAATACATACAATGCAAGATTATTACAGATACAACATCATAATGCTCATGTATCAAGTGTAGCTGCAGAACATCGCCTCTCTGATTATGTAGGTATTGCAATCGACGGTCTTGGATATGGTGAAGATGGATCGATATGGGGCGGGGAGGTTTTTGATTGTTCAAAAACCATTACACGAATTGGTCATCTTCAACAGCAACCACAGTTGGGAGGAGATTCAGCAACCATCTATCCAAAAAAAATGCTTTTTGGAATTTTATCTCAGATTCTAGATGATCAGAAACTAATAAAGATGGGTTTATTTAAAGACAGTGAAAGTAAACTATATTTGAAGATGCTTTCATCTCAATTTAATGTCGCACAAACCTCAAGCATGGGACGCGTTCTTGATGCAGTGAGTGCATTACTAGGTTTATGCGTGAAAAGAACCTACGAGGGAAGACCAGCTATGCTGCTTGAAAGTATTGCAACAAAACCCTACGAACTTGAACCTGAATTTTCAACCAATAATAATAAACGCGTTCTGCTTACAACTCCTTTATTTGAATATCTTCTTTCAAACAAAAAAAAAGATCACGGCAGACTTGCAGCAACTGCCCAGACATATCTTGCTAAAGGAATATATGACATCGCAAAAAGGCAAGCAGGAGAATCAAAACCTATTGTTGTCTCTGGTGGAGTTGCCTATAACAAAATGATTTCTGGATACTTAATTAAAAACAATGTTCTTATGCATAAACAAATCCCCTGTGGAGATGGATGTATCTCGTATGGTCAGGCATATGTTGCAAATAAAAATAATAAAAATAAATGATTATTTTTAGTGAAAATTTAAATGAGAAGATATGATTGTATGCAAAAGCAATAAAATATAGAGGATTTGCATTGATATGGCATTGAATCATTCAATAAAAGTAGGTTTTAGCTTTGGGCTTACCTCTGGAATTATTACAACACTTGGACTTATGGTTGGTCTTTCATCAGGAACAAATCTTAAGATTGTTGTGATAGGTGGTATTATGACCATTGCCATCGCAGACTCATTTTCTGATGCATTAGGCATCCATATCTCTGAAGAATCTGAAAATAAACATACCACAAAGGAGATTTGGCAGTCAACACTATCTACCTTTCTTTTCAAATTTATTATCACCATCTCCTTCATTGCTCCTGTTTTATTATTTGATGATCTTTCTGTGGCAGTTATTGCTAGCATTATATGGGGCATGTTTATTTTGATATTGCTTAGCTATTATATGGCCAAACAACAAAAAATAAAACCCTATAAACCAGTATTAGAACATATCCTCATCGCTGTAGCAGTTATTCTTATTACACATTATGTTGGTTGTTGGATAGCCACAACATTTTCATGATCACAAAAATATCTAATGAAATAATTCTGAGCGATATCTTGTTTTGCTAAGAAAAAATCAAATAACAAGTAATAGGATAAAAAATATTATAAGAACCGATATAAAATAATTACTTTTTTTAAGTAAAAACTCCATAACAGTTGTCATGATTGATAATATTTTATCTTGGAATGATATCGACATGGTCATAAGGCTTTTTGTATCAGTTCTTCTTGGCGGAATAATAGGTTATGAGCGAGAACGAAGCCATAAACCAGCGGGATTACGGACACATATCTTTGTCTGTATGGGCGCTTGTCTGTTCACCATGGCATCGTTTTTTTTAGTTCCCCAAACTATCAACGCTAGCTATGATGCCGCAAGGATTGCATCAGGCATCGTTGCAGGTATCAGCTTTATTGGAGCAGGAAGCATTATCGCACTCCGAGGTGATGTCAAAGGTCTAACAACAGCATCCAGTCTTTGGGTTATAGCTGCTATTGGATTAATCATTGGCTTGGGAAACTACCTGCTTCCCGTCGTTGCTACAATTATTTCCTATACTATATTAAGGCTTGATGAATTAAAAAAGAAAAAAGTAGCAGCTTTAGCAAATTTTACATAAGTACAGGAGACTATCAAAAATTAAAATTAAGCAGAGAATCTAACATATTCATCTAATTTTTTTCATAAATAGTAACCGTTTTTTAAATCGATATCATTATTTAAACAAATTCAAATTAAAAAAATCTTTTCCAAATAAATTCCTTAATCTTATATTAAAAAATATATAGAAAACTATTTAAATTTAGCCTATAATTTTATAGTTATTGTCTTATGAAAAAAATGTTATTAATAACTGGTTTATGCTTGCTTTTGTTTATTTCTTCAATTCAAGCATTTACGTATGCATATCCGGATAATCAACGGCCTTCTATCTCAAATGTAGATCAGATGATATTAGAATATTCTTCGACGATTACTATTTATAATCCATATGTCCACGTTGATTTCGAAACTATTAACCACTACAAAGCAAATTTGCACACACATACAACAGAAAGTGATGGATCAAGAGATCCAGATGTTGTCATTTATCATTACACCAATATTGGAAATTATGATATCCTTGCGATAACTGATCATAATAAAAACATGTGGCCGTGGTCTGATTGGATTTCTGAAACTCCAATAAATTCATCTAAATCATCAGCATATTACCCTGATTTAGAAATTCTTGCGATATCTGGAAATGAACTATCCTGGCGTCATCATGTATTGGGGTTGTTAAATGATTACCCATTTGGTGGTTTCTTTTATCATCTAGCATTTTGGTATATACAACGCCAAAATGGTGTTTCCATTTTTGCTCATCCTGGTAGATATGATTATAGTGATAGATGGTATCAACATTTTTTTAATTGGTATGGCAGTGTCATAGGAATTGAGGTCTATAATCAAGGAGACCGATATCCAACCGATCGATTTCTCTGGGACAGAATCAATAAAGAAAGAGATCCTGATGATCTCGTCTGGGGTTTTTCAAATGATGACATGCATTGTATACCAAGTCATGCGTTTAGGAACTATCAACATTTTCTTATGAACGAGTTAACTGAAACAGAGTTCAGGAATGCAATAACCGATGGATTATTTTATTTTTCATATGAACCCAATGGAGCAGATAACACTAATGAAAACTATGGAAAAGCAATGACTCCAAAACTAGTTAATGTAACAGTTACTGAAAACACTATTCAATTAACTGCTGAAGGGTACAATAGTATCGAATGGTATGATCAAGATTCCCAGATCATTGGATCAGATTCATTAATAAATGTTTCCACAATAAATTCAAATTTTGTTCGAGCGGTCATGATAAATGACTACGGAAGAACATACACCCAACCATTTGGTATACAAATAACAAGAAACTAAAATTTATCAAAGAACAATCATGAGGGATTCAAGAAATCCCTTTAGAAAGCATTTTTAATCAGTAAATAGTATTCAGAACACTACAAATTAAAATAAAGGTAAAATAGCCAATTGTTAAAGAAGTTGCATAAGTTTAGGTGGGCCCGGCAGGATTTGAACCTGCGACCATCTGGTTATGAGCCAGACGCTCCGCCAGACTAAGCTACGAGCCCATAAATATTTTTTTAGCCCTAATAGCATTTCTACTACTTAAAATTTAGAGATAAAAGGAAAGGATAACATTCATTAATAACACGCTGTTTTCTTTTAAACTAATGAGGGAACTAGCTGTACTTGCTAAATATCCATTTTTAAACGATGCTAAAACATATATTAAAAACTATGGACCTTCAGTTCATGAATTACTGGAAGATATTATCTATGAACGTGCCCGTTTGCTTGGCATCGAACGTTTAAATAATGCAATATATAAAAAAAATGTACAAAAAAGAAGCTTAGCCTCAGAAACAGATTGCATCATGGAAATATTATCATACCCTCTCGCCCGAATGATAGCCGTATGCGTTGGAGACACCTATTTTAAAAGAAGATATTCCCTAGGGGAAGCCACAAGCGCATATAAAAACTTCGTAGAGGAACCAACATCATTCCTCCTAGATATAACAAAAGAAATGAATTTACATGTTGACCAAGTTGAGGATACAAATAAAATAAAGATACATTTCAAAGATTATCTGCGCTATGCACCAACAAGATACAAAGAATGGAAAATGGTTAATAGAGATATCGACAAAGGATATATACAGATATATCGAAAAGATCTAGCTCGCCTATTACTCGAATTATTACGAAAGCGCATAAACGACGAATTAGACTCACATCAATGCCACAGTATAATAGAAAAAACCTTTCAAGCAGATATTAACAGATTTCGAAGCCTTGTCAACAAAGAAAAGAAAAAATATGAATCAGCACCAATAGGTAAATTAAACATCGAAAAACTCCCCCCCTGTTTTAAAGATATTTTATCAGCAATACAATCTGGAGAAAATGTACCTCATATGGGACGATTTGCTTTAGTTGCATTTCTAAATTCATTAAAACTTAATACCAATGATATTTTACGGCTCTTTAGCACCGCTCCAGATTACGAAGAAGATAAAACCAGATATCAAGTTGAACATATCACAGGAGAATCCTCCTCCACCAACTACAAATCCCCTGGGTGTGACAAAATGAGGACGTATGGTGTTTGCCCAGTTGATAAAATGGATGATATTTGTAAAAAAATACGGCATCCCTTAAGTTACTACAAAATACAATGGAAAAAGAAGTGAAAATAAATGAAACAATTCATTACCTTTGAAGGTATCGATGGTTCAGGTAAATCAACCATATCAAAAAAAGTCTTTGAAAGATTACAATCGGAAGGATACAAGGCCATATTAACAAACGAACCAACAGATACCACAATAGGCAGATATGTGAAACACTGCATTAAAACAGGAGCAGATCCCTATGTTACCGCGTTTACCTTCATAGCAGATCGTATACAGCACTGCGCACAAATAAAACAATGGATAGAAAAAGAAACTATCGTCCTTTGTGACCGATATGCCGAATCAACCTATGCATACCAGGGAGCCCAACTCGAAGAACATCTTCAAAAACCAATATTTTGGCTGCAAGAACTTTCAAAAGACCTTGTCCTGAAACCAGACAGGACATTTCTTTTTGTCATATCACCAAAAACTGCATTATCACGAATACAAAACAGACCTGAGTTAATAGAGTTTGAACAGCTATCCTTTCTAGAAAAAGTCCATAAAAACTATCTTGAAATATCAAAAGGAAAACGATTTTTACATGTTGATGCCACAAAAAAAATCGATGAGTTGGTAACAATATGCTGTAACGACATTCTCTCATAAAATATCAAAATTTTATAAACAAAGACCGTATTCAACAATCCAAAATCAATAATAAACAGATGAGGTGAGAAAACTATTACAAATCAAAACTATAAATTGGTTATTTTTGACATGGACGGCACTCTTATTAAAGACCGGTCTATTTTTATCCTATCAGAAAAACTTAGTTTTAAACAAAAATTACTATCCTCAATTAAAAACAACAAACAACCATATGAAAAAACTATAGAGATAGCGCAATTTCTAAAAGGCATAGATCATCGAAAATGCATTAAAATATTTCAAAGCATTCCCATGCATCAAAACATTGATCATCTCATAAAGATCATTAAAGAAAAAAAGATTACAACAGCAATCGCTACTGATAGCTATCAATTTCTTGCCAATGATTTAAAACAACGATTACACGTTGACTATGCATATGCCAATAATCTTATAATACAAGAAAATATTATAACTGGCAACATTGAAATACATAATAAAAATCTTAAAAGATGTGATAATGGAAAGATATATTCAATATGTAAAGAAGACGTTTTAGAACAACTCTGCACAGATTTACACATCAAAGCTGAAAACGTAATTGCTATAGGAGATGGCTTAGTAGATATCGGTATGATAAAAAAAGCAGGACTAGGTATTGCATTTAATGCACCTGAAGAAGTACAACGACATGCAGATATCTGTGTTAATGATTTCAATACTATCAGTAATTATATAAAAAGGTGAAAAAAATGGATATGAAACAGGAGGAAATCTCAACCCTCCACGATTTAAATTTAGATAAAAAAAAACTAATGAAAAATATCACAGATATATCCCAAGAGCGGCCTGTCTGTGTTATTCTTCCTATGCTCTATTCCGAGATCGAAAGTGATGCACTAGCAAATATTGTAACACAATTAAATAAATGTACCTATCTAAAAGAAGTTATCATTCCTCTGGCCGCAAAAAACCAAGAAGAATTTTCCCAAGTTAAAAAATTTTTCAAAAGATTAGAGATTCCTAAACTTGTAATGTGGTGCAATGGCCCTAAAATAGAAAACCTTTTGACTTCACTAAAATCTGAGGGATTAAACCTTATAAAATATCATGGAAAAGGAAAAGATGTATGGCTTGCTTTGGGGATAGCAAACCTTCGTTGTTATGCCGTCGCACTTCATGACGCAGATATACAGGGATATACGGAAATGATTCCAACAAAACTACTTTATCCTCTCCTCGAGCCTGAACTAGATTTCAAATTTAATAAAGGGTACTATGCCCGTGTGAATCTGGATCGTACCATGATGTATGGCCGAGTATATCGGTTATTTCTTGATCCGCTCCTTAGATCTATTGTGGACCTCCTTGGAAAAGAACCAGATTTTGTTCGCTTTATGCGAGCCTTTCGGTATCCCATCTCAGGGGAGTTTGCCCTTACAAGTGATCTGGCCAGAGACCTTGATATTCCAGGAGGATGGGGCATAGAAGTAGGAGTAATTGCAGAAATCTATCGCAATGTTGCAAAAAAACGAATATGTCAAACTGACCTTGGATTTTATGAACATAAACATCAAATAATAGGTGATTCAGACAAAGGATTGGTAAAAATGTCTGGAGATATTTTTAAAACTTTATTACGCGTATTAATCGAGCAAGATCGCATACAAGTATCCCGGCCATTTTTATTATCATTACGAGTGCTCTATCAACGAAATGCACAAGATGCAATTAGAAAATACCATGCAGATGCTCATATCAATGGGATAAAATACGATAGACATCTTGAAGAAACTATGGTTGAGAAATTTAGTCAGGAGTTGATGATTGCAGGAAACAAATATATGTTAAAACCAGTAGGAACACGAATGCCTGACTGGTTACGAACTATTTCTGCTAAAAAGAAAATCCGGGAGGAACTCTTGGGAATCGTATTAGAACAAAATAGAGTGTGAATTGATGAATCAACATTGGAATAAAAATTTAAACTTAGACAAAGAAATAAAACAACAATGTGAACAGATCAAACCGGTAGATATTATGGTTGGTGTTTTGTGTAAAGATGTCGAGACAACAATTCTAAATGTTTTAAAAACAATAAATGAAGGGCTCTACCGATATTTCCCTGATTACAAAAAAGCTATTGTAATCTGTGAGGGAGGATCAAGTGATAAGACAATGGATACAATCGGTCTTTTCCAGCCATATAATAGCATCAAAAAAATACTAACCCATGATATATGTGAAGGTGGAAAAGGCGCAGGAGTAATGACTATTTTTGAGATAGCACATGAGGCAGAAGCAAAATGCGTCGTTTTAATGGATGGGGATTTGCTCAGCATCAAAGACGGATGGGTGCATTCCATTGCTAATCCAATAAAATATGGCAGAGCAGATTTAACTGTCCCTTATTATGTACGAGACAAATATGATGGTGTTATTACAAACAATTTAGTCTATCCCTTCACTAGAGCATTATATGGAATTGATATCAGACAACCCATAGCTGGAGAATATGGGCTATCCAAAAATCTCTACGAGCTTCTCAGAAAACATCCCTTATTTCCAGCAGATTTTGGTATTGACATTTTTATACTCAGTGTTGCCGCTGCGGAAGGAATGTATGTCAAAGAAAGTCTATACTCATTAAAAATACATGAATCAACAACCAGATATTTAGAGCCAGAAAAATTTTTAATACCCATGTTTCGAAAAGTCACAGATAGCATGTTTGAAATGGCAAAATATTACCAAAAATACTGGAAAAATCGGTCATACGAAACATTCCGTAGTAAATATTATCGAGAATGTTTCAGTCAAAAACCAATTCCTGTATTAATCCATATTGAGCAAATGAAAAAAAAGTTTAATGAAGAATATGCCTCAACACGAGATGTCATGAAACATTACCTCCCAGAATCAATAATTATTGATTTGGAAAAAATTGTCTCAAATAATGATACTCTTGATGCAGAACTCTGGGCAGAAATAGTATACAACTATGCATCGGCATATAAAAATGTAGAACTAGAGGCAGACAAATATTTTCTTTTAGACTCGTTAAAAACATTATGGATTGGGCGATTTGTCAGCTATGCCCAAGAAACCAAAGATATGGATATAAATCAGGCAGAACAAGTCATCCAAAACCAAGCAGAGATCTTTGAAGAAAAATTTGATTACTTACGATCAATCTATTAATAATACAAAAAAAATAGATACTGGTATATCAAGATGTCTAGTACTTTTATTTCTTTTCGTTGTTTTGCTGTGCAAGAAAACGAGCGCGTTGCCCTACAATGAAAAGTTTTGCAATAAAAGTAATTTCATTTGCTTCCTCTTTACTAGATACTTGCCCTACAATCAACATAATTATCAATAATAAGTTTTGGAAATTCTCTTAATAAAGATTTGTTGTACAACCACTACCCTCATTCTTTACAGACAGTACCCAAAAAAAATAATATTACATCCAAGCATCAAGGCCTAATTGCTCAGTTTGTTGAACTGCTGACAACCCAAAGGCACCTTGAATGTAGTTTTCAACCATTTTTTTATACCACTCAAGATCAATTTCGTTTTTATTTTTAACATATTCAACAGGATACATATAATCAATAGGTTTCACCCCACTTTTCGAGGGATTTGTAATACCTGGAAGTGGTTTTTTGGTGACAACGAACCGATGTTTCATGCGAGTTTTAATTGGACGTCCAAGTATTTTCTCTAAAGCCATTGAACGTTTTCCAAAGGTTGATATTGAACCATCTTGATTTTTTTTATATCGCCCGGCAGGTTGAACAGATTGAATAAGGGTTAAATCGTCAATATCTACCTTTGATAAATCTAGCTTTGAAATAACCATCTTGGTGATATTTTGAATGCTTTCTTTTACGTTTTGCCGTGCCTGTTCTTCATCATTCCAAACAATATTTTCCTTAAGCACAAGCATCATAATCTCATCAAGAACCTTGCGAGCAATATTGGCTTTATCAGAACCCTTGAAATTATTTCCCTTAGTGTTCATCACAATTTTACCGTTTTTACAATCAAAAATTAAATAATTTTTATGCTTTACAAAAATCATTGCATCATGTTCTTCGGGTTCTAATTCAAAATCAGGATAATTAAGCTGTTTTTGCCATTTTAAGTTGCTCTCTTGTATAGCTGATAAGGCAACTTCAGGTTTAGTAATAAAGGTATCTTCATTCTCCTTTATTTCAACATTTAATGCCTGTAAAAACTTTGAATTATATGCAGCAGATCGTGCGCAACCAAGATAGATACCATCAGTATCTCCATACACAACACGAATACTCTTTTTTTCCAAATCGTTCAAAGTATCGGCAAGGATATGTTGACCTTTTGTAGTAATGGCAGCACCACCCCATAAATTAAATTGCCTGCCAGTAACACCTGGTGCTGATAAAATGCCATGTGTGCCCGCGTTTCGTGCGCCCTTCATACTTTGATACATCATCTTAAGTTGTTCTAGATTCTGCTTATCTCCTTTTTCTTTAGCAGTTTTTAATTCTTTTTTTATTTTACCAATCAAACTCATAATACCAGTCATTGCACCATTGACCACGCCCTGATTTGGATCAATCTTAATTCCTAGCATATACCCCTTATCAGCAAAAGAATCACTCTCAGATACTTCTCTGCAGTGAATATCTTTCTTATTAAGAAAATCCAAAGGAAGTTTTTTAAGCCATATCCACTCATCAGGAATCTCATTTTTATGAGCGAGTTTAACCGTATCTGCACCAACATTCATGGCCTTTAAAATAGTAGGATACATTGCTCCAACATCAGCTACAACAACATGATACCAAGGAATAAAATGAGAATGTGCCTCTGAATCAGGTTTAATAGTCATACCACCAGGCATATGATAATTCAAAGATTCATCAGCGTCCTGAGCATGTTCATTATATATAACATATGGATATTCAACCCATTCTGGCATTTCATCTCCATATTTTACTACTCTCACAAAATCTTTAGGAAGATGTTCAGATTTCTTCTTAGCAGATGAGACAATATCAGCTTTTGTAGAACATTCCTTGAAATCTTTCAGCAAAATTTGGGAAATAGATTTCACTCTACATATAGGTGGCATAATTTTTTTATGTCTAGCTCCACGAATAAGTGCCATATGATCCCACATATTAACTGCACCTGCAGGAAGCAGCATGTCAAAAGGCATACAGGTGGTAAACGCAAGAGGTAGAGCTTGTTGAATAAGATGCAGTGTAACACCTATTTGTTCTTGCATATCATGCTTGTTATACTGTAATGTCCGATCATCAAGTTTGATTTGAGATGGAGGTAAAATAATACGATCTTTTATGAGTATTCCTAAAAATGGCGCGAGTGCTTTTAGACTAAATTCATTGAGAAAAGAATAAAATTTTCTTGCTGCAATATAAGTATCAAAACTACAAGGATATAGCTGAACAACTTCAGAGCTCATACCAAAATGAAATGATTTATCAGGCCTTGCGTATATGGTGATGAAATCATTAAAAATTGTTTTCTCATTTTCTGAAAGCTGCCCACGATTTCGATTAAGTATACCAGTAACGCGTTGATATATCTGATAATTATCAAATCCAGCAATATTATGTCCGGAAACCACATCATAATCTCGTATTTCCTTACAAAAAGTAATAAGATTATCAATCTCCTCATTTGGGTTTCTTGAAACCATCTGTTTAATTTCAATATCGTTCCAATGGGAGGGGATATCAAGAATTTCAAAGCTAAATTGTTCACTATCAATATCTTTCTCTGATTCAAAGGTGATATCAAAACCAGAATATCCGATTATATCAATAGGTATATCTTTTTTTCCTTCTGCAAATTGTATAGTTTCAATATCATAAATAAGAGTTTTAATTGTCTTTTTTCCACCAGAGGTGTCAAATGGCCAAAATTTATTTTCTGCTGAAAGATCTGTTAACGCACGTTGTTTATAGGGAATATCATGTTCCGCTGTTAAAAGATTGTGATTAAAGAACAGATAACTACTAATGTCTGGAACAACATAAGACTCGGTAGTATAAATTTTAAAAATTTTTCTTTTTTTATTAAAATCAGAAAAACTTTGATAGGTTTCAATTTCTCCAATGTCTTTTATCTTTGAAAGTTGCGGGTGATCTAGTTTATTATCCTCCCAACGCTGAATGAGATTATTTCTAAGACTATCGATATTTATATTTGATTGCCCAAATGCAAGAAAATATGGATTATGAAATTGTGATATGCTCTGTGGCTGTTTATTTTCAATATACAGGTGGTCCTGCGAGATACCAAATAACATTTCGGCCATTATTGATCCCCCTTGAAATTTCTAATGTCTTTTATTTTTTTGAATTAACCTTAAATGGAACTACTGTATTTTATCTTGTTGATTATTTATGACGACTCAAATTGCCTATTCCAACGATTTTTCAAAACATAACAATAGTGGTCATCCTGAAAACGCAAAAAGATTAGAGGTTTTAGTAGAGGAAGTTAAACATTCACCAATCTATGAAAAACTAGATTTTTTTGACCCTAATCTTGTATCAGAAAAAACCCTCTATAAATTGCATTCAGAATATATGATACAAAGAATTAAAGAAATTAGCTCATCTGAAGATGAATGGGTTGACTTAGATACTTACGTGTGCCGATATGATTATGAAACTGCACGAAAAGCTGCAGGTGGTGTTGTTCAAATCTGTCATAATGTTATTTCTGGAAAAGCAGACAATGGTTTTGCATTAATACGCCCACCAGGTCACCATGCAACTTATGAAAGACCAATGGGTTTTTGTCTATTTAATAATGCAGCGCTTGCTGCATATGAAATCGCGCAGAAAGGAAAATCTGTGCTTATATTTGATTGTGATGTTCATCATGGAAATGGAACACAAAACTCTTTTTATGACCGATCAGATGTCCTATTTCAATCATTTCACCTCTATCCACATTTCCCTGGAACTGGTCCTGTTGACAATATTGGAAAAGACAAAGGAGAAGGATATACAGTGAATGCACCTTTATGCTATGGAAATGGTGATAAATCTGTTTCAATACTATTTGAGGAAATTTTTTCTCCAATAGCACAGCAATTTAAGCCTGATCTTATTATTGTTTCATCAGGTTACGATTCTCATCATTCAGATCCTCTAGGCGGATTAAAATTAACTGTAAATTTTTTTGGAAAAATAATTGAATACTTACAAAAGATTCAACCTAAAATTGTATGCACCCTTGAGGGAGGGTACAGTCTAGATTGGATTGGTAAATGTCTTCTTTCTCAACTAGGTCAACTTACAGGTCAAGCTGTTGAATTTAACGATACCGTAAGAGAAGATATTAATGTTCAACCAGTCATAAAGGATTTAAAAAAAAATTTAGAAAGTTTTTGGAAGTTATAGATTAATCAAAGATCATACCCATACCAGATGCTGCTGAGTCCTCTTGATCCTTGATTCTTTGATCAATATCTTTAGCTTTTGCATCATCTATTTTTTTAAAATCTAATTCTTTGGCAAGTTCTATCGCTCGTTTAACACCTTCATCGCTTCCTTCAACTTTAACATAGGAGACATCTTCTTTCATATCAAGAGAATTTGCATCTCTTGTTAATATGCTTTGTCGGCTGATAATATCATCTTTTAAAAAACTGTTTATTTTGCCGATATTTTCTGACTTAACTTCAAAGATAGCATAGGGCACTTTTAATCACCTTTTTTCGAGATGTAATAAACCATCATATATAAAACTAATCTTTCTTTAGTAATTTCCCCTCTGTTGTTATTTGTTTTTTTCTAATTCTTGATGAACTAATTGGGGCATCATCATCAGCTAATACAATCGGTATTTCAATAATTTTAAGGAATTGTTTTCCTTTTTTTCTTCGTAATAGATTTATTTCTTGAGCAGTCAGTAGTGTCTCTGAAGAAACAACTATTGCATCAAAATCCTCTGTTAATGCAGGACCATATTTATCTTTTATTGGTTCAATTTGATATGGCCGAGTATACTGTTTTTCTTTAATGTATTGCTCAACAATTGTTTTACGTTTTTTAAAAGAAGAAACGTCTTTTTTTGTAGATAGTATTTCGCCTGAAGTAATTCCAATAAATACTTTTCCTTGTTTTCCAGCAGTAGAAAATGCTGTACTGAGAAGTAGTCTATGTCCTTTGTGAAAATGATCAAAGGTGCCACCGACACATACATTCATACATAAACACATTCAATAGGTATTTAAAAACAATAGGATTGGTAAAACCAAAATAAATTTATTTGAGGAGTAATTTTAGATTATCTGAACAATTTGTTTGTTGACAACAAGAAATTCAACAAGTTCACAGGATTTTTTTATTTTTTGTAAAAGACTGTAATGTAAAACATGTTCATATTTTGAAATGGTTCTACTTCCACTTGGAGACCAACTTGCAATTTCGATAAAATGTGAATCAAAATCTCGTATAGAACCTAGAATGGTGAATGATTCAGTGGTCAGTTGAAATGAGCATGAGGAACATTCGATAATTGTTTTATAAGAAGTATAAGGGCCATCTGTGTCGAATAAAGGCTCAACTTGAACCAATGTTAATATGCCTTCACATTTGGGGCATTTCATGGATCCGCTACTTTTCTCCCAAATATCTTTAAGTAATTCCATGTTGCTTTTAAACCCCATTTTAGCGAACTCCATCCATATTAATATACATAGTCCCTGCATATAACTGTTTTGGTTTGAACTAGGCATAAAAAGCAAAAGGATTTTTAAAAATCCACCGTTTAATGAAATATGTGGTTTTATTATGAACATAATTACACTCCTCTCTGATTTTGGGCTTAAAGATGGATATGTCGCTCAGATGAAAGGTGTTATTTCATCTCTTTGTACAGCACACCTAATTGATATTACCCATGAAATACTACCACATAATATTGCAGAAGGAGCGTTTATTCTTCGATGTGTTGCACCATATTTTCCAAAATCAACAATTCATGTTGGAGTGGTTGATCCAGGAGTTGGAACAAATCGAAGAGGCATTATTGTTTCAACTGATAAACATGTTTTTATTGGTCCAGACAATGGATTATTACTTCCAGCTGCCCACCTCTTCGGAGAAATAACAGTGTACAATATTTCAAATAAAAAATATTTGCAAAATTCTGTATCTAATACGTTTCATGGAAGAGACATATTTGCACCTGTTGCCGCATATATCTTCAATGGAATTTTTTATGATGAAATCGGGGAGAAAATAAACAATTATATTGATTTTGATTTTGGGCAAGCAAAAAAACAACAAAACAGTATCGTTGGTAAAATTATATACATTGATCGGTTTGGCAATTGTATTACCAATATCTCAGTAGATTTAATACAAAACGATATTGTCTATGGCGATAAAATAAATGTAGAACTAGGAGATATTTCAACTAAAATACTTTTTGTACAGTCATATGGATATGGAAAAAAGGATGATGTTCTTGCAATAATTGGAAGTAGTAATTATGTTGAAATAACTGTAAATCAAGGCAGTGCGGCAAAAAAGTTATCTCTAAAAGAAGGAGATGGTATACAGTTGCATATAAGTTAAAAATTTATAATTGCATCTAACAGACCGTGAGCATAATTGATGCATCCAAAAGCGGTGAAATAATCTTTTTTTTCAAGATAATATGTTGAATCTTGGTAATATTGAGTTGCTAATTCAATTATTTTTTTATTGGCTGTTGAGGGAATAGTTTTTTTACAATTTTCTTCAAAAAGTATGATATCTTTTTGTATTCTTTTTTGTTCATCCATAATATCAAAAATATGGGACAACATAGATAGTCTTAAATCTTTTCTTTTAGTATTTTTGTCGTTTTCAATCCGACTTAATGTTTTGTCGTTTTTAAAGCCGATAAAATGAAAAAGTATTTAAATCTATAAAATAAACTAATTTTATATTTATTATAAAATATTGGTGCACTACAATGACTAGGGCGATGCTTCGTATAGATAAAAGCTCTGAACGAGCTGTTCATGAATTATTAAAATCGGGAGCAGAGTCACGAATTTATATTTTTCTTCTTAGAAAAAATGGTGCACGAAGTGAAGAAATCATTAAAGGAACCAAACTTCATCCAAGCACTGTACGAGAATCCCTTTCAAAAATGTATTCACAACAATTAATTTATCGTGAAAAATTAAAAAATGATAGTATAGGAAAAAATCCATATTTTTATCGAGCAGTTTCACCAGTGAAACTGTTACAAAAAAAGGCTAAAGAACTCGAAGACAAACTCAATAGAATTGCAAATCTCACAAAGAAAAACGACGGTGAATCCAAATATGTGAGAATACAATTTTACAAGGGAGGTGAGAACATATGAATACGAAAATTTTTTCAAAAATATTAGTAAAACAACCAAAAGTTGTAGTACTAATATTTACAATAATTACAGTACTTGTTGCAGTAAATATTCAAAATGTTTATATGGTCTCTGATCTCACAGGATATCTCCCCGAAGAAAATGAATCACTACAACTCTGGATAGAAATAAATGAAGAGTTTCGAATTGGATCAACGATTGTCATCTATGTTGAAGCAGACGATATTAGAGATCCATATGTTTTACGTGAAATGGATAGAGTTTCTACAAAAATCAATCCTTATAATTTAGACAGAGGAGAAATAGATGGTGTTGTTTCGGTTACCAGTATTGCTTCTTTAATAAAAAATGAAAATGCAAAACCAGACATACCTGGCGGTTTGGGAGGAACAGGTACCTTTGAAATTCCTGATGATAAAAACCTTATCTCTCGATACATCGCCCGGGAGCCCGCTCAGGAGACAAAGGGTGTTTTATATATTAACACATTCAAGGTAGCAGTTATTATCATACAACTATCTGATAAAGCTGATTTTAGCAGTATTCTTGAAAATGTTCAATCTGCAATTGATAGAGAAGCCCGATATTCTGATATGATGATTACTGGACTTGTTGCAATGCAGCAAGCAGTACAAAAAGAAAGCATGCAGAGTTTACTGATTGTTTTCCCCATCGCAATACTTTTTATATCTATTGTGATATTTTTCTTTAATAGAACAATAAAAGGAATAATTATTATATTTTTACCATTGGCCTATGCTCTTGCATTAACCTTTGGTGTGTTTGGAATACTAATGCCTGAGCTTAGTTTATTATCTATAGCTGTGGTGGCTCTCCTTGTAGGATTAGGTGTTGACTACTCTATCCATATCCTAAATAGATTTTCTGAAGAAAGCGATATTGATGATAAAATCGAAATTGTTGATAAAACAATACGCCTCACCGGTAAGGCAGTTTTATTATCAACTATCACAACAATGATAGGTTTTGGTTCACTCATGTCATCAAGTATACCACCAATTGTGACATTTGGATTTGGTTGTATCATTGGAATTATGTTTTGTTTTATTTCTGCAACAATACTTGTCCCCTGTCTCGCTCTGATATTAAAATTTGAAAAGAAAGGACAAGCACACACCTGGTGGAAATATGTTGCATCAATTGCTGTAAACAATAAAAAACGGTTTGCAATACTTGCTTGCTTTTTCTCAGTCATGTCCTTAATTGTTCTACCCAGTCTTGTTACTGATGTAAATTATTTTGATATGATTCCTGATGGAGTCCCAGAAGTAGAAAAATATTTTGAATATGCAGATAACTTTGGTGGAGGAACCAACATAAATCTGATGTTGGTTGAAACCGATCCACAAGGATTAACATATCCTGAGACGATAGAAGCAATATATTCCATGCAGGAGGAAATGAGACAAGTTGGTGCTTCAGTGACCTCAATATGTGACATACTCAAAAGGGCATATGATATTTTAGAGAGAAATGTGCTTCTTGAAAAACTTGCTGATTTAGCAAATGCAGAGCAAATAATTTTTGATCGAGTTGCCAGAGAAGGGTTAGTAACTGAGGATTATTCAAAAACAATTATTCTTGTTTATTTCCCCGTTGGAATGAGTACTGGTGATCTAGAAGTTTTAATCAATGAAATCAATGACATTGCCTCAAAAACATTTATTCCTCATAATGGCCGCATATCAAAACTAACAGGTCAAGATGCTATGAATGTTGAAATAAATAATCAACTCTTAGATGAACAACTTCGTTCAATGATAATCGCAATTCTAATTGTTCTTTCCGCTCTTATCTTAATATTTAATTCGTCAGTGTGGGGTTTTTTGACCATGGTCCCCGTAATTTTTGTTCTCATATGGGAACCAGCGTTCCTGGTTATGCTTGACATTCCTTTATCAGTAGTGACAATATCTATTGCATCGATAATGATTGGTATTGGTATTGACTATGGCATTCATGTCACCGCAAGAGTGCGAGAAGAAATTGAAAAAGGAAAAGAAAAAATTGAGGCGACAAGAGAATCTATTGAAAAAACAGGACTTTCTTTAATAGAAGCGGCAGCTACTACAATTGCAGGACTTGCTTCAGTGTTTTTTGTTGATATCCCTGCAATTCAACATTTTGGAATCATTATAATTATTATGACGATCTCATCACTTGTCGCAGCAGTATTTATTCTTCCAATTTTTTATTGCTCTAGATTAGTTAAATAATAAAAAAAAGAATAAGAAAGTGGGCAATTTCTTTTATATCATTCCTAGTATGCCCAGTATCCCTAGTATAAGGACAATTAATCCAATAATTGTTTGGAATCCACCAAGCCATTTTGCTAATTTTTCTAGATGTTTTCCTAATGCTGGGATTGCTGGTAAAATTCCAATTGCAAGGATGAATCCAGCAAATATTGTTATCAGCGCCCATGGAAAACTCCAGTACCATATACCCGCTATAATGACAATTATTCCAATAATTGTTTGGAATCCACCAAGCCATTTAGCCACTTTTGCTAGATGTTTTCCAACGGCAGGTAATGTCTCTACAATACCAATACATAAAATTAGACCCGCTATGGTATTTAATATATCAATCATTTTTCTTTCCTCCGACATTTATTGATAATGTGATATTTTTTAAATGTATCGTTTTTGTTAAAAAGGCATTGGAATAAAGTTATTTGACATAAATGAGTATATAAAATAAGAAAATAAGAGATCAGCGGATACATTTGTTTAGTTTTTTATAATGCAACTTGGCGTTCGAGTGTCATAATCCCCTGTTTGCTACCAACAATCACTTCACTTGCAAGATCAATAAATAATCCATTTTCAACAACACCAGGAATCATATTTATTTCCTTTTCAAGAACTTCTGGTTCATCGATTCTACCAAAATCGCAATCAATAATATAGTTTTGATTATCCGTAATATATGGACCACCAGTTATTGTTCTCAATTCGGCAGTACACCCTAATTCTTTAAGTGTTTTCATGGTTGCCCGCCATCCAAATTTTGTGACTTCGACAGGTAATGAAAAATGAACCCCTAATCTCTTTGCTATTTTTGTTTCATCAATGATTATAATAAGTTTTTTTGAATGATATGCAATAATTTTTTCTCTTGTTAACGCTCCACCGCCTCCTTTAATTAAAGATAAATTTGAATCTACTTCGTCAGCGCCATCAATAGTGACGTCAATGTCAACACTATTTTCATCAAAATCAATGAGAGGTATGTCATATGCTTTTGCAGATTTTTTGGTACGAAGAGATGTTGGAACACCCTGAATTTTTAAACCCTGTTTAATCTTTTCAGATAAAGATTGTAAGGCATATTCGACAGTTGACCCGGTTCCTAAACCAATAATCATACCATCTTCAATATATTCAATTGCTTTTTCTGCAGCGCGTTTTTTCATTTCTTCTTGTTCCAAGGATTCACCACATCATGTAATCAAAAACGAATACAAAAACTTATACTTAATATTCTAATTACAGGTTTGAAAATATGTTAGCAGAATGCAATGAACATGGATATTTCCGCGGAGAATCATGCCCAATTTGCAAGAAACAAGGAAAGTTTCTAATGACTGATAAAGAACTCAATTCTTTAGGCAGAATCATGGCTGGTGTTCTTCGCCATTTTCCTGAGAAACTGGGTATGATGATTGATGGACATGGATGGGTGGATATCTCAGAATTTGTTGAAGCAATTGGGAGTAGCAGATCTGGATTTCATTGGCTACGCAGTCATCATATTCAAGCTATTGCTCTTTCAGATCCAAAAGGACGATATCAAATCGATGGAGGGATGGTTCGAGCAACCTATGGGCATACAATTGATGTGTCACTTGAGGATTTACCATCTGCAGAAATTGATGAGTTTTTTTATCCAGTAACTGAAGAAGAAATAGATATAATCCTTGAAAATGGATTAAACCCTATTGACCGAAAAAATGTTCATCTTAGCGGAAGTATGGAAAAAGCAATTGAGGCAGGTAAAGTACGAACAGAGCAACCATTAATTCTAAAAATTGAGGGGGAACAAGCTAAAAAAGATGGGATAAAAATTTATCGGGCAGGAAAAGATGTCTATATCACCGATAGTGTTCCTGCAAAATATCTTTCTAAGGTTTCTGAATCTACAATTAAAAAAATAATAAGAAAATTAGAGAAAGAAAAATAAAAAATCTTACGATAAAGCTCATTGACTTTTCTTTTATTGGGGCTTGTAGCTCAGCTAGGTGGAGCAATCGGCTCTTAACCGATCGGTCAGGGGTTCGAATCCCCTCAAGCCCGTTTGTATAGAGTTGGGAACAGGCGAACAGCGGTCACCTGTTTTTCCAGTTCCCCCTCATCGAACCGTGACTGAGGTTTTCCATCACACGGTTCTCGGACAACTTTCACCTTCAAGGTGTTCGCCATGAAACTCGACAGTCATTAAGCAATCCAAGGTTGGTACCTGTTTAGTTTTCCCCAAAGAATTCTAGCTTCTCATCTATACTATATCACCCCCCCTGCTGTCAATAGTTTGTGGTGGCTGGGTGTACACTTTTAAGCGTGATAGTTTTTCTAAAAGGTGCTGGAAGGGAGGTGATGAACTATTGAAAGGCACCTGCCGCCTCCTGTAGCTTTAGCGGTTAAGTAAAACTAAACAAAAAGGAGGTAAAAGCAGGTGCAAGACGATTGTATCGCAGTCGCCATGGGATTACCAGAGCTGTTGATCCTGGGGCAGGTTGAACTAGAAGACCAGTTTGAGGTCACCGTGCGGTACCGGCGGGATAAGGTGCCTTGTCCCAGATGTGGTAGTGTGATGGTGAAGAAGCATGACAGCGAATTTCAACGTAAGAAAGACAGAAAGCTGAGAGATAAAACTGTGGCGCTTACTTTAGAGAAGAGGCGTTTTCGCTGTCTTACCTGTGGCAAAGTCTTTACCGAGCCTGACGAAGTGTTTGGTTCCAGGAGGCGGTCAACTGAACGCCTGAGAAAATATCTCGGCGAAAGGGCAAGGCATCAGACGGTAAGCCGGGTGGCTAGAGAAGAAGGAGTAAGTGAAAGCCTGGTTAGAAGATGCTTCACCGAGGAAACCGCTTCGCAGCTAGGAGTTGATGAAGGCAAGCCCAAAGCGAGCAGGGTTATTGGACTCGATGAGTTTTCCGTAAAGAAGAGGATTTTTGATACCACCATAAGCGATTTGGAGGAAAGGCAGCTGTTAGGCATTGTTGAGGGCTGCGGCAAGACTAACCTGGAGAAGTATTTTACCGCTCTTCCTCAGCCCGAGATAGTTGAGGTGGTAGTTATGGATATGCATGAGCCATTCAGGCAGGCAGTCCACATGTGCTTGCCCAGAGCCAGTATCGTGGTGGACAAGTTCCATGTGATAACCCATGTTAACCGGGCTCTGGAAAAGGTACGGACCAGGCTTCAAAGCAAAGAAAGCAAGGGCAGAAGAGGGCTTCTCTTCCATAACCGATATCTTCTACTGCGTAAAACTGAAAGTTTGAGCCCTGAGGAGCAAGTAAAGCTAAGTCGCTTATTCAGCTCTTATCCTGAACTGGCCGTAGCATGGAGTTTAAAGGAATCGTTGAGGGAGTGGTATAAAAGCTCAAGTCGCGCTGAAGCAGAAGCTTCACTTCGTCGCTGGGAGGCATCTGTTCACGAGGCTGGGCTTAAGGAATTCGGAATTGGGCTTCCTATGTTCAAGAACTGGCGCAATGAGATACTCAATTACTTTGACCATCGTGTGACCAACGGATTTGTGGAGGGGATGAACAACCGGATCAAAGTCATCAAACGCATGGCTTATGGATACCGCAACATTGATAATCTTAGAAGGAGGATACTCCTTACCAACAATGAAATACCCGCCGGCACTAAAGCTTCAGGAGGTTTTCACGCTTATTGACGAAGAGCCCTTTCACCGCTCTATAAAAGATTGCTCCGAAAATACCAGCTCAGGTGACCAACACAGGTGTTTCAACAGACACCTTGTAACCCAAGTGCTCAATACGTTTGATAGCTCGACGAAGGACCTGCTCCGGATTAAGGAGATCATGGAAGTGGTCGCCGAGGTCTTGGTAGACAGTGTTGTTTTTGAGCATTGAGTATATGGTCACGAGAATACTATGAGCTACAGCAACAATGGCACGCTTTTTGCCACGGCGCCCAGCCAGGCGATGGTAAAGGGACGAGAAATAGCCCTGCTTTACCCGAATGGCAGCCCATGCGATTTCGACCAGG
>JAWOGM010000076.1:0-20988 GCA_046496795.1 Thermoplasmatota archaeon | reverse complement strand
TAATTTGGCCAAATCCAAAGAAAAACTTGCTTTTTATTTCTAATGCTGAACGAGGTGCTATAATATCAATAGTGTTATTGTCTACTATCATTTCACGAAGTTTTAGTGGGCCTAAAGAGACTTTCATTGACCATTCCACATTTGTAGCGAAAACAGAGCATCATCTATAATAGAGATATGCAATATTTAATAAAAAGACGGAGCATATACTTTCTATACAACAAAAAAAAAATGTTAGTAATAGTTGAATGATGTGTTAAAAAAATAGTAAAAGCATTTATTATATAATAGTAGAAAGATTTAAATGCTTATAATACTACTAATAAATATAGGGAATGCTATGCTTGTTGTAAAAGACAACAGAGAAGAACAACGATTAAAAAAAAGATATTATAAATATTCAGAAATAATAATATTAGTATCAATAATATATTTTATTTGGATTCTAATCAATATCATAGGCGTTTATTTCATTGGGCTTGGAAATAGATGGGCTGGCCTTAGTATGAACCAATGGATTTTATCAAGCATTATTGTATTTAGTATATGTCTTGGTATAATTCTCTTCTTTTTTTTCCACTACATCATGTTAAAACAAAAAATCATTAAAGAAAAAAATAAACCAAAATATCTTCATGGGAAAAGATTATATATACACACATATCCTGAACAGTCGAAAGGAGGTGTTTTTAGTAAGACATTTATTCAAATTGATGATCAGACTATTGTTTGTATACGATATCAATTGATATCACCTGTATATCTAACAAAGGAAAAACAATAGCTCTTATTTTTTTAACATGCCTAGTTCTGCAAGTTTTTCAGGTAGGTAGGTATCAGTGACATAATCAAGACCATATTTTGCCAGTGCCTGCTGCTCAGATTTTTTACGTTGAGAAAGTTGTAATTTTATTTCATGTTTCCAAAACCTTTCTTGAAACCGAGGATCAGATAACTCACTTTTTAATGCATGAATATCTTCTTTAGTTAGTGAATCAGTAGGGAGTTTATAATTCTCTATATCTGAAGGTGTAACACCTAAAAATTGTGCAGATGGAATTGCCAGATATTCTGAGATATGAGCAGTTTTTATAGCACCGTATGCAATACTACCAAATATTCGATAACTCCAGGGATCACAATCAGTAAAAACAATAACGGGGAGATTTTTCTCCTCATGAAGTCTCTTCATAAATCGTCTTGTTGAACGTGCAGGCTGTCCTTTAAGGTGAACCACAACGGCTCGATGTTTTTTATCAAAACCGTTTTCAACTAATCGATCAAACATACCACCTGTCTCAACAGCTAATAAAAAATCAGCATCTGTTGCTTTAAATGTTATCTTCTCAGGTTCAACATTATAGGGAATTGAATATCCAGAATCTCCTACATCATCTTGACAGTGGATTTTCTTTTTTGTTTTATTTCTTGTCATCTCTTCAAGGGTAAGATTACCAATAACACGTGCGCCATCCTCTTCAGGTCTAAGTTTAAAATCTTCGCGCATACAACTTGTAATTACCTCTAGATCCTCAGCAAGTGAATCAGATTCAGGCTGAGAATGAAACTTTCCAAGATTCCATCCTTCAGAAATATAATACATTTCTCTTAGAGTAGATGATTTATTTGCTTTTATCATATCTTTTATGAAATCAACCATATACATTGTTCGAAGCATCATGTATGCTCCATCAAGTGATTTAGCTGATCGCTCTGTTGTGTTTCCCCCATATTTCCAAACATTATATTTCTCATCAAATTGAATATTTGTTTTGGTACGTGTAGGAAGTTTAATATGGGGAATTTCTGCTTGTTGTAAATCATTATAAACTTTTTCAGCAATTAGATCGATTTTTTTAATTACATTTGAATAATCTTTAACCATTTTACTCTCCCTCCCATTTATCTGCACCGATCACAAACGATGGATTAATCTGTTCAACATAGAGATCATTTTCTTCGAAATCTCCTTTTGAAAGTCCTGCAAGTTCATATGAAATATCAACTTTTCCTGCTGGGTCAATTGCGCCGGTATTCCATTTAATATATCGGCTGGTAACTTTGAGTGGTTTAGGATTGATTGTTCCAACTATTGCATCCTCAGGGATTACTGCGTATATATTAAATTTTTGAACAGTATTTTTATAGTTAACAATAAGAATGGTGCTTTTTGTGATGCTTCCCCTGTCCCTGTTTTCAGTAGGATTTTCAAAGAGTGTGGATTGTATTGGTTTTGATGATATATTTTCGTATTCAATAAGATCTTCGATCCAGACAACATCCATAATTTTAGTGATAACTGCATCCAATGAAGGAACAGGTTTTCCAAGCATATCTGATGATTTCTTAGCGATTTCTGGCAGTATTTTCGTGATTAAATCAAATTTTTCCCGTGTTTTCACACGTTTAACTTCTTTTTGTATGTGGCTTTGTACTTTTCGTGCACATTCTCGAAATGCAAGTTTAATTTCTGCTTCAATCTCAGATATATCTGCAATAGCTTCTTTACTCTCAGAGGTAAAAGGAATAAGCGTAGAGGATACATGAACAAAAAATATCGCAGGTCCTGTTGGTATCCCTTTTCCAGATGGTTGATCAAAACCATATCGTCTCCAATCAATTGAGGCAATCGCGGTGGTTGAAACACAATCACCTTGTTGATAAAGAAGAGGCACTCTATTTGCAAAACGAAGAATTTTTACTGCTTTGTCTTTAGGTAAATTTCCACCATACACAATACCAACTTCGATTTGGAAAGGGCTCCCGGAATAAACAGACGCTGGTCGCGAGGCAGTATAAATAAATTCTGGCGATATTTGTTGTGTTTCGTATTTTAAACTTCTTTTTATAAGTGTCTCCCCAATCGGTGATAAACAATCAGTAGACGGGGCCATAATTTTTATTTTTTTAAACGCTTTATGAAGGGCAAGAAATTGCTCCCGAGACATTTTCTTAGGGTCAAGATTTTTATCAAGTCTTGCGTTCTCGCAGACTGCATTTGTTGTTCTTTCACCCATACTGCTAAATTCTGTTTTTAAAAAAGATGATAATTTTCTGCTTTTGGTATTTTTCGCTATTTTTATTAATGTCCCCAGTTCAATTCCTTGAGGATGAGGTTTAATCTCTATTGATTTGGCCGGCAATACTTCTGCAGTTCGTTCAAAGCAATGTATACTACCATCTGCCTCTTTAAAAATAATTCTTGCATGAGGATTAACAATAGAAGTGCTTTGGAGATAATCATAAACAAAACGTTTTCCTCGTTTATAATCAGCGATAATATATACTTCAAAGCGAGTACCTGATGGTTTTTCCCAATGCTGGGTATCTTGACGGATCACATCAGCACGATTTTTATTGGTATCTATAGCAAGTTCAATAACACTTGCAGGCATATCTTCTTGAATTTTAGATATGATTGTAGCATGCTTACCAGTTGTTAACTGACTGTATAAAACAACTGCAGATATACCAATTCCTTGTTGTCCTCTGCTTTGACGTATCGCATGAAACCGTGAGCCATATAACAACCTGCCAAAAATATGTTTTATTTGTTTTTTTACTATTCCCGGTCCATTATCTTCAATGATTAATTTACATTCACCATCATCATGATTAGTTATTTCAACATATATCTCAGGAAATATTCCTGATTCTTCACAGGCATCAAGTGAATTATCAACACCTTCTTTAACACTTGTAACAAGAGCCCTCGTGGGATTCCCAAATCCAAGTATGTGTTTGTTTCTTTCAAAAAATTCAGCAACAGATATTTCTTTTTGTTTTTCAGCAAGTGAATGAGCAATTGCTTTTATTTCAGCCAAAAGCATTCCTCCTTGTAACGATGTGATTGCATCCAGAAAACGTAATCAGAAACAGGATTATATAATTATTGATAACACAATAAAAAAATTAAATGATTCATCCATAATCACAGAGCGTATTACTCATTTTGTCAATTTTTATATTATTCCCCTTCAAATGCTACAATTGAATAAATCTGCTCTCCTTTTATTTTTTCTCTACCTTTCAGATCTGGTAATTCAACTACAAATGTGAATTCAATGATTTCCCCACCTAATTTTTTTACAAGATTACCTGCTGCATTTGCTGTTCCTCCTGTTGCTAGAAGATCATCAACGATGACAATTCGATCACCTTTTTTTATTGCATCTTTGTGAATCTCAATTTTATCTGTTCCATATTCCAAAGCATATTCTTCACAGACAACCTCGCCAGGGAGCTTACCTGGTTTACGTATGGGTATAAAACCACAATTTAACAGGTAAGCAAGTGGCGCACCTACGATAAATCCTCTTGATTCTATGCCAACTATAGCATCGATATTTTCTTTACAATATCGATTATGCAATAGATCAATTGTCTCGTGAAATCCAAGGGGGTCAATTAAAAGAGAAGTAATGTCTCTAAACATAACTCCTTTTTTTGGCCAATGTGGAATTGTTCGTATTTTTGATTTAATTGAATCGGTCATGCTATCGCCCTCTAATTATGTTTTATTTCATGACATTTACAATAGTGGAATAGCAAAAAGCTTTTTTAGTAATTTCTATTCGTAACCTGCATTGAAAGTTGATAGACATGACAATAAAAATCGGAATTATTGGCGGAAGCGGTCTAAGCAAAATAGGCATCATTAAAAATATTGAAGAAATTGAGGTAACTACTCCTTATGGGAAACCATCAGAAAAATTAAGCCTTGGTACAATTGAAAATATCCCTGTAGTATTTCTTCCCAGGCATGGAAAAAATCATACGATTCCTCCACATAAAATTAATTATCAAGCTAATATCTTTGCTCTTAAAGAATGTGGAGTAGAATATTTAATATCAACAAATGCAGTTGGAAGTCTTAAAAAAGAGATGCAACCTCTGGATTTTGTAATTGCTGATCAACTCATAGATAGGACATGGAAAAGAGCATCAACCTTTTTTGAACAAGGTATTGTTGCTCATGTTGAGTTTGCAGATCCCTTTTGCCCTATTCTCTCAGATATTGTTTTTCAAAATACAAAGGAAGAAGGTATTAATACTCATAGAGGTACATACATATGTATGGAGGGGCCACAGTTCTCTACTCGTGCAGAGTCAAAACTCTACCGTAACTGGAATGTTGATGTAATTGGAATGACCCTAGCAACTGAAGCAAAGCTTGCCAGAGAAGCACAGATGTGTTTTTGCGGAATTCTAACAGTAACCGATTATGATTGCTGGTATGAGTCAAAAGGGGATGTTAGTGTTATATCAGTTGTTGAGATATTAAAAAAGAATAATGAAAAAATAGGAAAAGTCATTCAAAAAATAATCCCTAAATTGAATTATAATAGAACATGTAACTGTAAGTATTCTTTAAAACATGCAATTATTAGTTCACCAAACAGTATTGAAAAAATCAATCCAAGAATAAAAAAAATACTGATAGGAGATGATTAATCAAAGTTTTGTTTTGATTGTTTAAAACAAATCTTTAATAAGCAAAATTTATTTTGTCCTCTGAAATCTTTAAGTTGTGGGAAAAAAATGGCAGAATATAATCAGAAGTCCTTAGAAGCAAAATGGCAAAAAAAATGGCAGCAATCACAAATCTATCATTTCGATTTTAAGAGCAGTAAAAAAACCTATAGCATTGATGTTCCACCCAGATATGCATCGGGCCCATTACATGCAGGCCATGCCGTTCATTATACACATATTGACTTTGCAGCTCGATATAGAAGGTTACGAGGATATAATGTTTTTTTCCCTTTGTGTTTTGATGTAAACGGTATCCCTATTGAGGAGCGTGTTGAACGTCAATATAGTATTACTCGCAAAGATATTGAGCGTCATGAGTTTATTAAATTATGTTCAGATTTTGCTGAAAAAAATATTTCAACAATGACTGAACAGTTTATTCGACTTGGAGAAAGCATGGATCCAAGCATTTTTTATCAGACCAATGCTGAATATTACCGCAGGATAACTCAAATTTCTTTTATAGATTTATACAATAAAAATCTTATATATAAAGGGAAATTTCCGGTGAATTGGTGCCCTCGTTGTATGACTGCAATGGCTGATGCAGAGGTGACCTATACTGATCGGAATACACAATTGTCAACAATTAAATTTTATTTTAGGGAAAGTCATAGTAAACAAATCTTATCTTTTCATGGAGTTGGAAAAGATGAAAAAGGTTGTTATATATAGATTGCGACAACAAGACCTGAGATGCTTCCTTCTTGTCAAATAGTTGCTGTTCACCCCTCAGATGAACGTGCTCCATGGTTGGTTGACCAGTATGTACAGGTTCCGCTTTTTAACAAAAATGTAAAAATCATTCAAGATGAAGCTGTGGATCCTTTGTTTGGTTCTGGTTTAGTAATGATTTGTACTATTGGAGACAAAGAGGATTTAAACTGGGTTTTTAAATATAAACTCCCTATTGAGATTTGCATAGATGAAGAAGGTAAAATGAATGATATTTGTGGTAAGTATCAGGGTTTAAAGATAGAAGATGCGCGAAAACAAATAATTCAAGATTTGGAAAAAAATCAAATATTACTAAATAAAACATCCTTGAATCAAAATGTTGGTGTCTGCTGGCGCTGTAAAACACCTGTTGAATTTATCAACACTGAGCAATGGTTTTTAAAAACAGTTGAGTTCAAAGATTTGGTATTACAACAAAGCAATAACATGCATTGGTTCCCTGAATTCATGAAGATAAGGCTTGAAGCTTGGGTAGAATCTCTTGAATGGGATTGGGTCATTAGCAGACAACGATATTTTGCAACGCCTATACCCTTATGGGAATGCAAAGAATGTGGAGAAGTTGTAATAGCCCGTCCTGAGGATTGTTATGTTGATCCAACAAAAGATAAACCACCATTATCCACATGTCCAAAATGTAAAGGATCATTAATTGGTTGTGAAGATGTTTTTGACACATGGATGGATTCATCAATATCACCACTTTATAACACATTTTGGCAAAGAGATTCAGAATTATTTGAAAAATTATATCCAATGTCTGTACGTCCGCAAGCCCATGACATTATTAGAACTTGGGCATTTTATACAATTCTTAGATGTACACTTATAACTGAAGAAAAACCCTTTGAAAATATTATGATGGGTGGATTTATTCTATCTGAAGATGGAACACCTATGCATGCAAGCCTTGGCAATGTAATCGATCCCTTAAAAATAATTGATGAATATGGTAGTGATTCGTTTAGATGTTATGCTGCAAGTTGTTCCCTTGGGGAAGATAACCCTTTTCGATTAAAAGATGTCATTAGAGGCACAAAACTTTTACGAAAACTTTGGAATGTCCAACAGTTTATCGGAAATGTTGTACAAAAAAAGCAAGAACAAAAACCTCAAGAATTATTGGATATTGACAAATGGATTCTGTCAAAATACAGTAAATTAATAAAAAAATGTGAGAAACAAATGGATGTTTTTGATTATTCACAAACTATGAGAGATATTGAATTTTTCCTCTGGCATGAATTTGCTGATCATTATATTGAAATGATTAAATCATCTATATATGAACAAAAAAATGTTGAAAGTATAACCTATACATTATCTGTTATTGGCCGAGGTGTTTTACAATTATTTTCACCTTTTATTCCATTCATTACAGAAGAGATATATCAAAACCAGTATAATATCAAAAATGAGTATGAAAGCATCCATCTTACGCAATGGCCTTTGCCAATATTTATTGATGAAACTGTTGAGGAAAAGGGTGAATGGGTAAAAAATTATATCTCTCAAGTTCGCAGTTGGAAAAGTGAACAAGGAATTGCGCTTAATGCCATAATTCCTACTAATGCAACATATGCCTCAGAGGAGATAATTTCTAAGATTAATTCAAGTAAATCAATTATACAATCAACGTTAAAATATCCTGATAATCATAAATTTATTGTTGGAAAACCTGATGTTGAAGAAAGAATTGTTTCCGTGATGCCAGTATTTTCTACCCTGGGACCAGCATTTGGTAAACAAAGTAAAATTATAATTCATTATTTAAAAGAAAATCAAGGTGAAGTTATCAACACGATAAGCAAACAAGGAGATATCTCTCTTTGTGATATCAAAGAATTGAATTCATCAAATAAAGAAGGTCTTAGGAAAAATGGATATATTCAGGTAAAGAAAGAATCAATGGTTAAAGGAAAAAATTCTTCAAAAATTATTCCGTTTGATGGTTTTTATTTAGAGGTAAAGCAGGAGCAATAAGAACATGCTAAAAAGAAGGATAACAAAAAAAGTCCTTAAAGAGTGGACGATTAAAATTTTTGCAATTCTTATTGTTATCGCAATGATTCTTACAGCATTTATTAGCATGTTTTGGAAATAAAAAATTTTTTTTCTCGATAGTTTTTTAAACAAAACCTGGTTTCAGCCAAAATTGGCAGGATTATTATGAGTAACGATTCGCAACAAGATCAAGAAAAAATAATTAACCGTTGGATAATAGTTGTTGGTGCTGTAATGATTCAACTAGCCCTAGGTGCAATTTATGCATGGTCTGCATTTACAACACCTCTACAAGGAACAACTGACTTTTTTAGTGAATTTGCTTTTAATAAAACACAGACTCAAGCTATTTTTAGTGCGGGCCTTGCAAGTTTTGCTCTATTTACAATTGTAGGTGGAAGACTTCAGAAAAAAATTTCACCTCGGATCGTTGCATTGTTAGGTGGTTCACTTCTTGGTATTGGTTATATTTTTGCAAGTTTTGTTGGCAACAATTTTCCGATGAAATTGATTGGTATCGGAATCATTGCAGGTTCAGGTATTGGTCTTGCATATGTCGTCCCTATTGCTGTTGGCGTCAAATGGTTCCCTGATAAAAAAGGACTTGTAAGTGGTCTTGCTGTCGCAGGTTTTGGTTTTGGAGCATTTATTTGGATTCTTTTAGCAAATCCACCTAGTGTATTAGTTTTTAATGGATTTATCGTCTTAGAAAATGGAATATACACTATTGCAAATGTTGATTGGTGCTTCCGGTTGTATGGTATTATGTTTTTTACCCTTGTTGTTATCGGATCATTAGTAATGATAAATCCTCCTGAAGGATGGAAACCAAAAGGGTGGGTTGAGCCAGAACATAAAAGAAGTGAAACCAAAAAATATCTTACTGATCTTATGCCAAAGCAGATGCTTAGAACTCGGCAATTTTATTTTTTGTGGATGATGTTTTTTATTGGTGCTTTAGCTGGGTTGATGATCATTGGTAATGTGCAAAATTTTGCAAAGGACCCTGTTGAAGGATTTGAAGCATTTGGTTTTTCTGTATCAGAAGCTGTTGATTTTGCAGTAATTGGCGCAGCGATATCTCTACCGATATTTAATGGTGTAGGAAGAATAATTTGGGGGCAAGTTTCTGATAAAATTGGCAGAAAAAAATCATTGATATCCATGTTTTTATTTCAAGGATTAACAATGATAATATTATATTTTTCAACAACAAATCCTTATCTATTTTATGTGGTTGTTGCATTAGTTGGATTTAATTTTGGAGGGAATTTTGCTTTATTTGCAGCTGCAACAGCAGATTCATTTGGTTCTAAAAATGTTGGTTTAAACTATGGCTATGTTTTTATGGCATATGGTTGTGGTGGAATTGCAGGACCTATTCTTGCAGGAATAGTTCAAGATGCACAAATGAGTTTTATTTATGCATTTATACCTGCAGCAGTGATGTGTTTTATTGCAGCAGTACTAGCAATTATCTATAAACCTGATGTTGAATTAAAAGAGAAAAAACAAAGTTTCAGAAAAATAGGTGATTAACAATAAACAAGAGATACTTAGATAGATTATTAGCTCAAAATAAAAAATATGCTCAAGAAAACAAAAAATTATTTGTAAAGTATTGTAACGCTCAACATCCAAAAATAGCGGTTTTAACATGCTCTGATTCTCGTGTTATTCCTGAATATATTTTTAATCAATCAATTGGAGAAATGTTTGTTGTACGAGTTGCTGGTAATGTTGCCATGGATAGTACAATTATTTCCTCCCTTGAGTATGCTATCAATAAACTCAATGTAGAGTTATTAGTTATTTTAGGGCACACGAATTGCGGTGCAGTGCATGAATCTGAAAAATGTTGTAATGGTTCAATTTCTTTGTTTAATGAAATTCGCCAAAGTTTTAATCTTGATGATGATCATATTCTTTGTAATTTGTTATATCAAATGAAAATGCTTCCAAAAAGAAGTTCGATTATAGATAAAGCAATCAAATCCAATTCATTGCAGTTAGTGGGAGCGATATATAATCTAGAGAATGGATTGGTACAATTTATTCAAGTTTAATTGAATAACTCGACTTGATTAAAGTGAGATTAAGGTATAATCTTGAGAGCCAAGACCAATTTGTTCTGCATATTCAATCTGTTTATAGGGATTGATATGATTTACTTGTTGAAAGATATCTGGTTTAATTTGATTGATTAGATCAAGTGATGCTTTATCAATTGCAACTAGATCATCTCCTAATACATATCCAACATCTGGACAGATAATCGGTCCTGCATTAGAATCACAATCACAATTCCTTGCAATTCGTTTGATTTCGTTAAGATAAATGACTTTTTTTCTTTGTAAACAAGCTTTTGCAGCACAGGCTAACACATACTGTAAATCAGCTGTTTTATAATCTATAGCCTTAAAATGGCATGCATCAACACAAACGCCACATCCAAAACATTTTTTTATATGGTGATTCCAGGAACCTTGCTCAACTTCGAGTGCATCAAATGGGCAAACAGATGCACAATCTCCACAAAAAGTACAATTCTCCTTATTATATATTGGCCGGCTTCCAATATGCATCCATTTTTTTGTTTTTTTAGTGACACCGCCCATGCCAAAATTTTTTATTGCACCACCCATACCCGTGGCTATATGTCCCTTCACATGAGAAAGGGCAAAGATATGAGTTGCATTATAAAGATGCTTTGCAATCTCATAGATATGATTCTCTATAGTAACAGGTATACCCATCTCGTCGATAATTATTGGGCAACCCATCGTTTTTTGAGTGAATCCATTCTGAGCTGCGCATTTCTCATATCCTTTTACGCTATTTCGTAAACTATTGTAACAGACAGTTGTATCAAAGAGATAGGGGCGAGCAGAAACAGCTAATAATTCCTGTACAATCTCTTTGACAAAATCTGGTCTTACGTGGTACTTATTATTTTTTTCCCCCATATGAACTTTAATAGGAATTCCTTTATCACAGAAATCATATATATTAAAATAATCTAATGCTTCATGCAATTTATCTCTATTTTTAAAGAAAATGACTTTATTCATCCTATTTTTTTCTCCCATTTTTTAAGTTTTAAAACACTGCCAAGTGAACCACCTTTTTTTATTTCTTCACGTATTCGATTTTCTTGTTCTTTAACATCAAGTGCTCTATTAGCTATCTCTTGGGCAATTTGTTGTGGAACAACAACGACACCGGAATCATCGCCAATAACCCAATCTCCTGTTTGAACAACCTGATTTCCACAGATTATTTCGGACCCTATTTCCCCTAAACCTTTTGGTTCACCTGCATTTGAGGATATATTTCGACAAAAGAGTGGTAAGTCAATTTGTATAATATCATCTAAATCTCTTATTGTCCCATCAATGACAACACCTGCAATATTTTTTATTTTAGCACTCCAAGTTGCAAGTTCTCCCCATATAGCAGTTTTACCTCCATGAACATCTATAACAAGTACAGTATCTGAATCTGCCTTATCTATAGCTTCTATTGGTTTAGCCCAATCTCCGTCAATAGTCTGTACCGTAAGAGCCCTTCCAACCATATGAAATCCTAGTTTAATAGGTCGTATATCTTGCATAGCTCCTTTTTTATGCATTGCATCAGATATGTTTGGCGTTGAAACTTGTAAAAAAGCCTGTCTAATTTTTGTCTTATCATATTTTTTGTAGAGCGAGGTTGCAATTGATTTTTGAGTAGTCATAGCTTTTTTAATCTGTGAAGTTGCATAACAAACATCTTTAGCCTTTGTAATAGCTCCACCAACAATAACTATACTTGCCCCTGCTTTGAGTATATCTACAACAGTTTCGCTATTTATTCCACCAGCAACAGCTATTGGTATCTTTATTTTTTTTGATAAAATCTTGAGAGTTTGAAGAGGTGTTTCCCCTTTCATTTGTTCATCTATTCCCACATGGATACAGAGATAATCAATACCTAACATCTCAACTTCTTTTGCTCTTTGTAGCTTATCAGTTACTCCAATTAAATCTACCATTATTTTTGATCCATATTTTCTAGCTGACTTAATTGCTTCAGTGATAGTGCTATTATTTGATGCTGCAAGTATGCATATTATATTAGCGCCAGCTTTTGCTGCCATTTCCGTTTCAAGGGAGCCGGTATCCATCGTTTTCATATCTGCAACTATTGTTTTATCAGGAAAAATTTGTTTTAGCTTTCTAAGTACTTCCATTCCTTCGCTTTTTATAAGGGGAGTTCCTGCTTCGATCCAATCTGCTCCCCCATTAACTGCTTCTAAAGCAATATGTAAGGCGCGATCTTCATTTAATAGATCTAATGCAACCTGTAAAATCGGTTTCATAAAAGGTTAATAAATCTTCATTTACTTAAGGGTTTTCTGTTTGTATTTCTACGGTTTTTCTCAACATTATTTTTAATAAAACAATAAATAAATAGGGTATTTAAGTGGTGAAGAGGAGGAAAACTCCTCTCCGCCACAGTGAACTCCGCCCCCCAAACGTCCCTGCCAAATATTGGCATGTAATATTAATTGAGTTTATATTTAAATAATTATTCAAATAAATATATAAGTAATTACCTAAAAAAAGAACGTATTTATTAAAAATTAATAACATTTACTTATTTTAAAAGTTTAATTAAAGGTGAAAAAGGAGAGAGATACTATGAAGAAAAAATAAGTATTAGGGGATATTCTCTCTCCTCTCCTCACATCAATACAAAAACAGAACTCTTATATTTAAACATAGTGAAATGTTTGTTAGTAAAAACAAAGGCTTAGTTTAATTTGAAACAGTTTCTGTGAGCACCATTATAGATAATAATATTTAAATAATGATATATAATTAATAATTTTAATTTAGGAGAAAAAGAAAAAAAGTGGAGGAAAAAATATTAATTTTCTATAGGAATAGGTTCAATCCAATTTGGATTGTAACAAGTCATTGTTGGGTCTCCAAAAAGTACTTGTAAATTTGATAAATATCCTTGAAACAGAGATGATCTACCATACATAGTTGTTGGATCTCCTGTAGTATAATCTCTATCAAATATCCATAAATATTCTGAGAAGGATTCACCGATACCTTTTCCTTTTATCAGTACATCATTAAATACCCAGTTATCATGTAATGTTGCCTGTATTCCATAACATGATCCTGCATTGCCATACCAAAATGCTGCCCCATGAGATAAATAAATCATAGGGCCAAAGTGAGCCCCTGTAGTACATGATTCCCAGAAATCCATCATACTATGAAGATTCCCCAGTGATTCGTCAAGATAAATAAAGTGAATAATATCATACAGACCTGGTTCTTTTGAAGTATAATGTGATGAACCGCCATACCGTGGACATCGTGTTGTTGGATGATCATATCCACTATATCCCCTCCATGAATTCCACCAATTAAAATCTTGAAGATGCTCATGAGTCAATGTAGCCTGGGGAAATTGTTCATTAACATTTCTGTATTGTGCAGAAATACCTGATCCACCAGTTCCATGTCCTGTATAATAGCTAAGAGCTGCACCCGCATTAAGACGTTCAATATAATAATCCCATATACAATGCCCTTCATAAAATCGTCCATCTGAAGAAAAAATTCTTTTTGTCTCACGGGTTGCAAAATTGGGATAGTTGTTTCCATCGTTGCCTGACCATGATCCACCATCTGGATAATTCATGAGCTGTGAAGTTGTAACATCTCTACCTGGATTTACATAGATAAGTGCAGGATATAAGATATTCCGATTAATAACTGCTGAAGAAAATGCTGGCTTCTCGACAGGAATTTGACCAGCATACGACATATTACCAGTCATTGATCGTCCAACAACATCTCTTATATCAGTATCTCTTGGAGATACAAACAGATATGCTTCTTTTCCTTCTCTATCCAGCCCATAAAAATTAATCATTTTCATTATTTCAACGTTTACTTCAGTGGACCATCGTTTCTTTAAATCAAAGCCTGGAGGCGGATAAATGCCTTCTTTTATGTTATCTAAAAACTCTCTGAGATCAAATGGTTCAGACATCAATGGTAGATCTGATAATGATCGACAGCCATGATAATAATCTCCTGCGTATTCTCTCCAGGTTGCTATTCTGTCAATGGTATTATATGCTTTAGGTGCCTCACCAATATTTAATATTGGAGCGGTATGATATGCTGCAATCATTGATGAGGGGGCATAATATCCATCTCCTGTAGCTAATGAGGTTATTGTGATGAGATTATGTGAATTTAGGTTTTTATCAGAAATATAATCGATGATTTGCCGCATAGTATTTAGATTTGTTAGTGTATAATCTTGAAGTTTGTTTTTTACTTCAACTCCTATATCATCAACGTTAACAAAAACAATTTCAGATACTCCTAGTGCATCCAAAGCATTTTGTGTCTGTACTGGTATTGAATTTTCCGTTACATATAACAAAGGAATATGCTCTGCTGAAGCAATAACCGCAGCATTAGCTGCAGATAATGCTGCTGCATTTCGTTGAGGAGAATGCCTTCGAATCTCAACATTAATATTAAATTTATAAAACTGATTTGCAGCTTCGATTGTTGAAGGAACAACAATGACTCTCCAAAATCCCCTCGTTGGATAATGTATCTCTTCAACATGTTGGGTACTTAATACAGGTTGTAATGATCTCCATTCATCATAGCCTATTCCATTCCAATGACCTCCATTCCATATATGAATTGGATTGATTTCTCCACCATTCCAAGAAGGCAGCTTTGGTCGCCGTACATTTCCCTGTGGATCAATGAAATAGATTCGTAAATATGAGGGTTCATCAGTGGTAACGGTTACCTTCATACTACAATCTGTTGAGAGGAGTGGTATGCGAAATCGTCTCCCTGCAATTTGAGTTATTTTTAATTCATCCATACCTTCCACACTTGATGTATATGGCATCCAAAGACCAGGGAGTGTTATAGGATAAAAAACATCAAGATCAGGGCCACTTGGACTGCCCGAATACGGCCACCAATCATCCATTAACGCTTCATAGCGCGGGGTAGTTATACCCACATCGCCTTGGAAATTATTCCCTAAACCATGTACTGCAATTGCACTCCATTGAGAGCCAATAGTTAATGGAAATGATTTTAATGAACCACCAATATCTATAAACCGTTGATCATCAGGGCTAACTGAAGTTACTTGTGTTTTAGCATTTAAAAAAACTTTTCTATTGATAAATGAGCGTGTGGTATCTTGATAATTGCTTCCATCAACAGCAATGACTGCTTTATCTGAACTCGTCCAATGTTGAGTTGCAATTTCAGAAGCAGCTATGATAGGATCAGTTGAAAGATGATATTGAGTGGGAGTCATTGCATGACGATTTAGATATTCATTCCAATCATCTATGAGATATTGTGTGGTATCATCTACTGTTCCATACCAGTTTGTAAGCGTATCATCTCCTTGGTATACTATTGGTGAAACATATCGTTTCCCATCTTTATAGTAATTTGCAGCAGAGACGGCAGCCATATAGACATATTCATCAGAGTTACTCTGATGATCGTTTTCAACAATAAAGGTTTGAGCTATAGGATGGATTTCTGGCTGTGGTTCTCTAGTAGGAAGAGGTGGAACAGTATTAACAATTTTTACCTCAAATTCATATAATCCTGAGCCATAGAGATAATAATCATCAGGCCATTTAGTTGTGTCCCATCCGGGAAAGATATCAATTTTTATTTTCCAATATCCTGTTTGATCTGCTTGAAATTGAAGGATATCTCTGCCATAATATGATTCATAATGAACAAGTTCATGGTCAGGGTTGTAAAGCCAAACATCAAAATCAGATCGCTCAATTGGTTTAACATCTACAAATATTCCTTCCCCATTATTTACAAAAAAACTATACCAATCTTCATGATCGTTACAATCTAAATATGCAAAATATCTTCCAGGTTCTATAAGAGTTGCTTCTTCTATTGTATTGCCTGCATCATCACCAGTTCCAGCATCATTTTGTTGACCAAGAACAATATCAATTTCATAGTGATCAGCAGTATGATTTGTATCAGCACTTATTTGTAAAAAATACCATCCTGATTCTAATGTAATACTTCCATTTGATAATGGATTAGCAGATGAATCATATAATTGAAAATTATATCCTTGATCACTGATTACTGATGCTGTAATTGTTTGTCCTTCACATACTGTAAATCGATACCAATCTTCATAATCATTAATACTAGGATTTAAATATCCAATACGGCCTTGTCCGGGGCCTGTACCTACAGGTTCTCCAACATAGATGTTAAATGCCCTATTCATTGTATCTCCTGCATCGGAATTATATCCAATATCATTATGAATTGATCGTATGGAGTTATCCTGAGGAGGAGCATAATATCTATCATGTAATATATAATCAGCAGGGTCGTAATTTTCATTTTCCATTATTAAATCAATGTAATCTGTTTTTTGTTGATTTATCGTTGAATTTGCAGCTAAAAAACTGGGAGATAGCTGCATTGTCATTAAAAAAAGAATTGCTATTACAACAGCTCCTAATCGAATTTGTTTTAGTTTTCTCATATGTTTTCCCATATAATTATAAATAATATAGTATTAAAGGTTTACTAAGTCAAAATATTTTATATTATCTATTAGTTTGATATCAATAAATTCATAAGGGTTATGATATTTTAAAAATAATAGTATTTGTTGCGTCAAAATTAAATTAAGACGAGAAGATATTAAAAAATTTACTATAAATATAGGAAATTGCAAATAAAAAATAAAAAAAATAATAATATTTAATAATAATTATTCATATTCTGTTTAAAGATTGACAAGATATAAAATCGATATAAATCTTACTTATATCTAAAAGGAGGAGGAGGCAACACTGGATATTCCAATTCTAACAATTATCGGTATAACAAGTGCTATTGGATTTTATATATAGCAGATGATGCTGAAAATGTCTCTGATTGGTTACGTTCCATGATTGCAAAATAATATTTAACATAAAATTATAAAAATAATTATTACAAATACAAATTGAACCATAAAAACATAGGATATATAAAAACAAAATATTACTTATTTATTTTGATTGCGGTTTAATTACTTTTTTTGCTAGATACTCTCGTATTTTGTTAGGTTCAGTTGATTCGATTCCAAAGTATTCTGGAAAAAAATTTGTTGTGGTAAGCATTTCAGTTGAACCATGTTTTTTTGCATGTATGAGTTTCATAGAGGATAATTCATCAACATGATCATAGATTTTCGGACCTGCCATCCTTCGTAAATCTGATTGTTTTATGGGTTGATGAAAAGCAATTAAAGCAAGTGTTTTTAAATGATGATTCTGAATTTCTGGTTTTGCGATCATAACTGATTGATCAAAAAATTTTTTTTTCACCTGCATAGCAAATTTGTTTCCAGCTTTAACCACTTCAATAGAGGTTTCTTTCTCATGTTCAATATTATAACGTGTGATGAGATGATCTATTGCTTCTTCTATTTTCTTTTTTGAAAGACCTGTAGCTTGTTTTATCTCCTCAACACCTACGGGATTGCTTGCTGAAAACAATACGCATTCAACCAGTCTTTCTTCTTTTACTCCCATCGATAACCCTTCATGTATATCCTAAGGTTTTAATATATATTTCTCCAAATGGAAATTTTTGTTGATAGATACTAATCTTTTTTTCATACGCAAGAAATAAAATAGAAAGAAATGTTTTAATTCTGTCCTCATAATTATAAATGTCGCATAGACTGCTAAGACTAATTGATTTTTTTGTTGAATTTTTTATTTTAGTCCATACTGCTTTAATATCTTCTTCAAGATGATCTTCATGTGCTGCTCCTTTCATTGCTTTTTTAGCCTTTAAAGCAAGAGCTTCGCGTTCTTTTTCTCGTATTTTATCAAGAATTTGATATTGTTCAGCATCTTTTACTGCTAAATCAAAAGCATCGAGTAATTCTATTAATGATATTTTCCTTTTGGTATCTCGACGTAAAGGCTCTTCAAGAGGTGAAATGGGACTGTTGATAACAAGGTTAGTATATGAATAGCCATCATCACCAGGATGCCAGGGAGCAGTTGGTATTTCATCCCATTCTAGTTGTTTTAATTCATTCTGTTTTGCCTGCATATCAACTACAAGAGTCTCGCTTTGCATATGCAAGACTTTCCAAGCCATGTAGATGATTCGTCCTGCATTAATTAAATCAATTTTTTCATCTCTTGCTCGTTTAAGATACAGGGATGAAAAATTTACCAGATCAATATTCCATGGGTTAAGCTGTTGATTTAATACCAAATCAAATGCTAAATAGATAGATCGGTCAAACGAGTTTCCAACAGAAAAATTTTCTTTATTTCTTGCTTTCTGAAACATTTCAATATAATTGTTTATTCTCGACATATCATTTTCTTCATCAATTAGTGCTTTATGAAAAAGCAAATGATTAACGATTTGAGTGTCTATTTCGATTTTTATCCACCTCGTTTTGTTAGTAGTATTTCTCCTTTTGGACCAATTGATTCATGATCGATGTTTCCAATCATTTCAGATATTCCAGAATCATGCATGGTTACACCATAGATATGATTTGCTTCTTTTAACACAATCTTTCGCAATGATACATTAATAAATTGAGAATGTTGCGATTTTTGTTTTATCATTCTTGATACGGTTTCTGCATTAACACCATCAAGAAACATATCAACTTCGTCAAGCACGTAAAAAGGACTTGGATCATATTCCTGCACTGCAAAAATAAATGCAAGAGATGCAATACTTTTCTCTCCCCCTGACAATGCATTAAGATGGAGAATTTTTTTACCACGTGGTCTTGCTTTGATGCTAAGACCATGTTCAAACACATTTTGTTCATCTTCAATGATAAGTTCAGCTTCTCCACCTTCGGAAAGAGAAGAATAGATTTGCTTGAAGTTTTTATTAACTGCATCAAAGATTTCGAAAAATCGCTCACGTTTTTTACCCGAAACCTCATTGACTAATTTAAGAAGGTTTTTTTGTTGCTCTTTTAAATGGACAACATCTTCATCGAATCGTTTTTTCCGCTCCATCTGATGTTCATATTCATCTAACGCTCTCATATTGACAGGTTCAAGTTCCTGCATGGTTTCTTCAATACCGCGAATTGTTTCCTTTAATGATTCTATACCTGGAAGTTTTTTTGAATGGAGTTCAATATTATATAATGCTATTTCTTTGTTAAGATCCTGTATTGATTCTTCAAGCGTTGGTAACCGATATTTAGCTCGTGATATCAAATCCATATAGGATTCATTACGTGTAGAAATCTTATCAAGTTCATTTTCTATGGTAATAGTTTTTTTGTATATGTCATCTCGTTGAGATGCTAATTGTTTAACTTTCCCTGTCATCTGTTCCTCGACATTCATAAGTGCTTTTCGTTCATCTTTTTGACAAAAACGTAGTTGTTTTAGCTCTTTAATCTGCTTTTCATTGTGTTCAATATCATTTGAAATCAATAAAATTCTTTGTTGTATTTCCTCTTTGCGTTGAATGACAAGTTCTTTTTTCTTATCAAAAGTTTCATATTCCGAGCGTAAAGTGAGTATTTTATCTTGAATATCTGAAATGTTTTGTTCGTGTGTTCTTATTTTTTGTGCTACTTCTTTTTTTGTTCCTTTTAAAAGATGTTTGCCTTTTTCTTGTTTTATTGCATCAAGCTCGTCTAATCGTTGTTGAATTTCATATATTAAATCAATAAGGGATTGTCTTTTTGTGATTAATTCATTTTTTTCTTTAAGTTTTTCTTGTATTTCATTTTTGATCATATCAAGTTTTTTTGAATATTCCTTTTTACGTAGTTCAATATCTTTACAGAAACCGTTATGTTCAATTTCTGTTTTTAAACCTCGAATCGTTATTTCTATTTCTTCAATCTCTTTTTTCAGGATAGATAGTTCATCTGATACAGATTCATAGCTTTTTTCAGTATGTTGTAAAGCATCGGATACTTCATCTAATTTATTAGCATCAATAACCCCAAATGAAAGATGAGTTTTCGGGGTACTGCCCCCAATCATTGCTCCACTAGCCTCAATTAAATTTCCTTTTAAATCAACAAGTCGAACATCGCCCATAAGTCGCCGGGCATCAGTTAATGTATCAACAATGATAGTATCTCCAAAAACATACCAAAAAGCCCCTTTATATTCTTCTTTAAATTTAACAAGGTCAAAAGCAAATCCATGAGATTTTTCGTCTTTTACTGCCATTAAAGCTTTTGCTCGCGGTTTTCCTACGATCATCTTGTTTAACGGTAGAAATGTTGCACGACCTAATTTTCTTTTTTGTAGATAAGTTATTGCCTCAGCAGCTGCAGCATCATCATCGACAACAATTGATTGCATACGTGCTCCAGCAGCAATCTCTAAAGAAGTCTTATATTTATCATCAACTGATGCTAGCTCTGCTATAGTCCCTCGTATTCTTTTTAATTCCCCTGAGTTTCTTGCAGCGATAATGGAATTTACAGCTGCATTATATTTTGCATAAACAGATTGCATTGCATCATATTCAGCTTGAAGTTTTGAATGTTCACGTTGTAGCTTTAAAATTGTTTTTTCAAGATCTGAACGCTGTTCAGTGAGATCTGATTCTCTTCGTTTTTTCTCAAAAAGTTGTTTTTCTATAT